>JAPPBT010000033.1 GCA_026702745.1 Gemmatimonadota bacterium | reverse complement strand
GAGCGTGTTGTGGGAATCGTGATAGAGGTCTTCGTGGATCAAGCCCAGTTCACCGTGGCCGTCCACCTCGATGTGGGCGTGCGCGCCGCCGGTCCAGTACCCCTTGCCGTTTTTCAGGAGGCGAGGCTGGTAACTCGGGTTGAGCGTCCCGTGGCGGATGGGAAACCGGAGAAAGTGTTCCTGTCGGTGGATCTTGTATGCGTCGAAATCCCCGCCGGACCGCAGCAGGTCGCGGATCCACGTGTCGAGCCCTTCCGTGACGTATTCATCGGCGTCGAGAAAGAGGATCCAGTCCCCCCGGGCCTGCTCCATGCCGAAGTTCCGCTGATCGGCAAAACCGGACCACGGCCGCTGAAACACGCGTCCCCCGCAGGACTCCGCGATTTCCAGCGTGCCGTCGGTGCTGCCGCTGTCCACCACGATGATCTCGTCGGCCCAGGAAACCGGGTCCAGGCAGCGCCGGAGCTTGCGCTCCTCATTGTACGTGATCACGACGACGGACAGCGATTGCATGGAAGACGCCGGTGGATGCGCGGTTTCAGGAGGATGAGCCCCCCGCGCCGGATTCGGCGTCGGCGGAGCCCCGGAGGTGTAGGTGCCAGAGCTTGGCGTACTTGGTGAAAACGTAACAGGCGGAAAGGCCGCACAGGATGAAGCCCGGCAGGCCGTCCAGGAAACCTCTGTGCCACACGTACATTTTGAACAGGGTAAAAATCGGACGGAAAACCAGATCTGTCAAACGGAAACGCCGGCCCGACCGGTAGAGCTGGCGGGCGCCAAGACTGGTGAAGCTGTTGAACTTGGCCAGGTAGTGGTGGAGGGTGGGATCGGTATCGTGGATCATGGGGTGCTTCAGATCGGCGACCGGTCCCCGGATGCGCAGCGCCTCGTGGACCTCGTCGTCGGTGAACCGGGGGTCGGCCCCGCGCCGGAAGAGGCGAAGCACGTAGTCTGGGTACCATCCGCAGTGCCGGATCCAGTGTCCCAGGAAAAACGTCTTCCGGGCGATCCGGTAACCGGCGAAATCGCCCTTGGCCGCAACGGCTACGTTGGCCACGGCGGCGAGGATTTCATCCCGCAGATCCGTCGGAACGCGCTCGTCGGCATCCAGCCAGAGTATCCAGTCGCCCGTGGCATGCTCCAGGGCCAGTTGCTTGGTCGGCCCGTAACCCAGCCACTCCGATTCGACGACGTGGTCGGCGTACTCCCGCGCGATGTCGACGGTGTCGTCAGTGCTCCCCGAGTCCACGAGCACGATCTCGTCGGCGAACCGCGCGCTCTGCAGGCAGGCTTCGATCCTCTGGGCTTCGTTCCGGGCGATGATGATGACGGAGAGGGACATGGCGCCGGCTCCCGCGGATCAATGTTCCGGGGCCGTCTCGATCATCACCGCGGGACCCGCGTCTTCCGGTTCCCTGACCGAGTCGACCATGGCCTCGATTTCCTTGCCGGGTTTGGGGAAAAGCGGCGTGAGCGCCAGGGTCACGGCGAAGTTGATCAGCATGCCGATCGAGCCGATCCCCTGGGGACTGATGCCGTTCGCAAACAGTCCGAAGGTCCAGGTTTCCATGTCGAAGAACACGCACGCGATGATGTAGAAAGCCGTAAAGCCGATGCCGGCCAGGATACCGCAAACAGCGGGTATCGTACCCACGCGCTTGCTGAAAATGCCCAGTACGATGGCGGGGAAGAAGCTCGCGGCGGCGAGGCCGAAGGCGAAGGCCACCACCTGGCTGACGAATCCCGGCGGGTAGATGCCGAATACGCCGGCCACGATCACGGCGATGCCGATCACGCCCCGGCCCACGGAGAGCCGCTGACTCTCGGTCGCGTTCGGGCGCAGTACGCGGTAGTACAGATCGTGGGAAACGCTGGACGAAATGACGAGTAGCAACCCGCTGGCGGTGGACAGGGCCGCCGCCAGGCCGCCGGCCGCGACAAGCGCGATGATCCAGCTGGCCAGTTCGGCCATCTCCGGCGTCGCCAGTACGATGATGTCACGGTCCGGGCCCGAAAGCCCCCGAGCCCTGAGGGCCGTGCGTCCGTCCGCACCCTCGGCGCCCTCCGAATCGAGCCAGGCCTGGTGGTCGACCTGCACGTCGGCCAGTTCGGCGGCCGACAGGGAGCCGCCGCGGAAGATCTCGTTGTCGTCACCGGCCGAATACCGCATGACGCCGTCTCCGTCGTCCATCCACAAGATCAGGCCGGTCTTCTCCCAGTTTTCGAACCACGAGGGCAGTTCCTGCGCGGACTTGCCGTTCAGGCTGTCGATCATGTAGTACCGCGCGAAGGCCGCGGTCGCGGGCGCCGTCAGGTAGAGCAGGGAGATGAACAGCAGCGCCCAGAAGGCGCTCCAGCGGGCCGCGCGGACTGATTTGACGGTATAGAACCGGACGAGCACATGGGGCAGGCCCGCCGTGCCCACCATGAGGGCGAGGGCCACGCAGAATACATTGACCTTGTCCCACCCTCCCACGAAGGTGGCCGTGTAGCTGCTGAATCCCAGGTCGGCATGTATCTGGTTGAGCTTCTCCAGCAGGTATACGCCCGATTGGCCCGCGATGGAAGGCTCCAGGGTGGTGCCGAGTCCCGCTTGAGGCAGGGGACTTCCCGTGAGCTTGATGCTGATGGCGATGGCGGGGATCAGAAAGGCGGTGATGAGCACCCAGTACTGGGCGACCTGGGTCCACGTGATGCCCTTCATCCCCCCGAGCGTCGCGTAGATGAAGACAATGGCCATCCCGATGATGACGCCGATATGGATGTCCACTTCGAGGAACCGGCTGAAGACGACGCCCACGCCACGCATCTGCCCCGCCACGTAGGTAAAGCTGATGAAAATGGCGCAGGAGACAGCCACCACGCGCGCGAGGTCCGACGCGAAGCGGTCGCCCACGAAGTCCGGTACGGTATAGTGGCCGAATTTCCGCAGGTAGGGCGCGAGCAGCAGCGCCAGCAGCACATAACCGCCCGTCCAGCCCATGAGATAGACGCCGCCGGCGTATCCCATCGTGGAAATCAGCCCGGCCATGGAAATGAATGACGCCGCGCTCATCCAGTCGGCGGCCGTGGCCATGCCGTTGGCCGCCGCGGGCACGCCCCGTCCGGCGACGTAGAAACCCCGGGTGTCCCGGACCCGGGTCCGCCAGGCGATAAAGAGGTAGAGGCCGAAAGACAGGGCCACGAAGAAATAGGTCCAAGCCTGTACCGACATGGGCTGCCCCTACCCTTCCTGCCTGGTGGTTTCGAGTTCACGGCGGTGCCGGTTGTCCAGGCGGTTCATGTACAGGCAGTAGGCCAGTATGAGCAGCACGAACACGATGATGCTGCCCTGGTGGGCGAACCAGAATCCCAGGGGAAAGCCGGTGCCGGATATGCGGTACGCGTTGAGCGCGTCGGCGAACAGGATGCCGGCCCCCAGTCCGGCCAGGGCCCACAGCCCGAGCAGCACGGCCATGATCCGTATATTGGCCCGCCAGTAGCGGTGCAGCGCAGCGGCGGCCCTGCTGCCGGCGGCGTTCGTCGAGGTGCCCCTGCTGCCGGCGGCGTTCGTCGAGGTGCCCTTGCTGCCGACGGCGTCCGTCGAGGTGCCCTTGCTGCCGGCGGCATCCGTCGAATCAGTCATTTAAGTCCTCCGGTTCATCCCATCCCGTTCAAGGCTTGACCACGGTCAGCTTCGCCTCCACGTACATGCCCGGGAAGATGAACGCCAGGTATTTCTCCCATCTGCGGGGAAACCAGTTGGCGAGCAGGCTTATGCCCAGTACCCGGTAGAGGTCACTGAAGATCAGCCTGCATTCGTCCATTCGAAACCGCCCGTCCCTGCAGATCTGGGTGATCGTCACGTAGCCGAAGTGATGATAGTGCGTCAGGTCGCCGTAGGACAGCTGCGACGAGTAGTGGGGCGTGACGATGCGGATCGACGCCCCGGACCGCGCGATGCGATACACTTCGTCCATGGCCCGGGACGGCTGGAGGATGTGCTCCAGGATATGGGACATCTCGATATGATCGAACTGCGCGTCGTCGAAGGGATAGGGGTAGTCGTCCAGGCTGTGCACGACGTCCACGTGCGCCGCGTCGTTGATGTCCAGGCCGACGGCCCCTTCCAGCTTTCCGAAGGGTCCGCAGCCCAGGTCGAGTTTGGTCGCCATGTTCACCCGGTCCCGTGCCATGGAGGCGTTCGCCTGAGCGGGCAACATGGTATGGGCGGGCCGGGGTCCTGTCAAGTGAATAAGGCCGTCCCGGACCGGGTTCAGACCCGGATGATCTCGCCCGTTCCGGCGCTGCCTGAATCGTCGATCATGGCGGTGATTTCGCGGTACACGCGGTCCGGCGGGATCTCCTCGATCCGTTGACTGGCCGCGTAGAAGGCGCGGTGCCTTGCGCCGGGCGGCTTCCAGTAGGCCGGATCGCTGGTAGCGTGGAAGGACAGGGTAGGCGTCTCCACGGCGGCGGCCAGGTGGAGGACCCCGGTGTCGTTGCATACGAGCAGGTCCGCGGCGCGGATCACGCCGGCGACCTCCCGCAGCGACAGGGGCGGTGCGCCGTGCAACGGAGAAGATGCCGCTTCGCGCAGTGTGCGAAGCAGTCCTTCTTCTCCCGGTGCGGGGATGACCAGGACCCGGGCGGATCGCCGCGCGGCCAACTCATCGCAGACCCGTGCCAGGTGCTCCACGGGGTACCGCTTCCTCGCGTCTCCGGTGCCGAAATGGACGGCGATCACGGGACCTCCGGGCTTCCCCGGATCCTCGGCCAGGCCATCGATCACCGCCCGCCCGGCCGCGCTTTCCTCCTCTGTCATGGCGTAACGGTAGGACAGGTCGTCCGTATCGGCGCCCACGTACCGCACCACGTCCAGGTTCCGCTGGATCTGGTGCCTGGGTTCAGCATGCACGGGTACGTTGATCGTGTAGAAGGGATTGTGATCGAGGTGGTCGAAGGTGGGCGTTTCGGGTCCCATGACCACGGGGGCGCCCGAAAGCCAGGCGATGAGGTCGCTGGACAGGGAGTGGGAGACTGTGTTGAACACGACGGCGAGGTCGACGGGGTCGCGCATGAGATCGATGAAGGACCGGATGTCCCGGGGCCGCCACCGAAAACCGGATTCGTGGAACAGCAGGACCTCGTCCACATCCGGGTTGTTCGCGGCCACGGGGTACAGGTAGGCGCGGACCACCAGGGAAAGGTGCGCGGCGGGAAACCGCGTCCGCAGCGCGCGGATCGCGGGGGTGGTAAGCAGGAAGTCGCCGAACTGGTCGTGTTGCCGGATTATCAGGATCCGGCCGATGCGATCGGGATCGACCTCACCGGGCGGCGCGCGGCGATCGCCCAGGGGATGGCTGGCCAGCCATTTGAGCACCCGGGTCTTGAGCCGTTTCTCGATAGGATACCACATCATCGGCCGTCCGTTATTCCGCGACCGGTTCCTGGTCCCGGAACTGCAGGTTGTAGAGCTTCCGGTACAGGCCGTCTTCCTGGATCAGCGACCCGTGGTCGCCGGTCTGGACGATCCGGCCGCGGTCGACCACGACCACCCGGTCCGCCTTCTGCACCGTCGACAGGCGATGGGCGATGACCAGGGCCGTCCTGCCCTTCATCAGCCGGTCAATAGCCTCCTGTACCAGCAACTCGGACTCGGTATCCAGGCTGGACGTGGCCTCGTCGAATACGAGGATCTGGGGATCCTTCAGGATGGCCCGGGCGATGGCGATGCGCTGGCGCTGCCCGCCGGAAAGCCGCACGCCCCGCTCCCCGAGAAAAGTCTCGTACCCATCGGGCAACTGCTCGATGAAGGCGTCCGCGTTCGCGGCGGCCGCGGCGGACTTTATTCGTTCCCGGGGTATGTCCGCCACGCCGTAGGCGATGTTGTTGCGTACCGTATCGTTGAAGAGGATCACGTCCTGGGTAACGATGCCCATCTTCTCCCGGAGAGAGGCCACGGTGACCGAACGCAGATCTTTCCCGTCGATTTCGATGCGGCCCCCGGTCGGATCGTAGAACCGCGCGACGAGATCCACCAGGGTGGACTTGCCACCGCCGCTGGGTCCCACGAGCGCCACGGTCTCGCCCGATCGGACCACCAGGTCGATCTCTTCCAGGGCGGGATCGGAGACCGAATCGTAACGGAAAGTTACGCGATCGAGCCGGATCTCACGCCGCAGGTCGGGCAGGGGGACCGCACCCGGTGCGTCCGTGATTTCAGGGGCCGTGTCCAGCACGGAGAACACGCGGTCGGCGGCGGCGATCCCTTCCTGGATCCGGTTGTGTACCTGGCCGAGTTCCTTGACCGGTTTCATCAGGGAAAAGAGGGCCAGGAAGAAGGTCAGGAAGTCCTCGGGCGCCAGCAGGCCGCCTTCCAGGACCTGCCGGCCGCCGTACCAGAGAATCGCCAGGCCCACGACGCCGCCCAGGATCTCCGTGACGGGGCTGGCCAGGTTGTGCATGTGCGTCAGGCGGAGCAGCGTGCGGAAGTAGTGTTGCGTCTGACGCTTGAACTTGCCGATTTCGAAGGACTCCATGTTGAAGGCCTTGACCACCCGCACGCCGGCCACAGTCTCCTGGAGCGTCGAGGTCAGGTCGGCCATGGCCTCCTGGGAGGCGGTGCTGCTCCGGCGAAGTCGCCGGCCCACCGTGGTGATGACGAGGACGCTCAAGGGCAGCAGGACCAGGGATACCAGCGTCAACTGCCAGCTGAGGATCAGAAGGATCGCGAGGAAGACCACGACCAGCATGGGTTCCTTGACCAGCGTGCCGAAGGCGGCCGAGATGGTCCCGTTGATCTTCATGACGTCGTAGGATACGCGGGAGATGAGTTCCCCTGTGCGTTCCCGATGGAAATAGGACAGGGAAAGACGGTGCAGATGGATATACAGGTGGTTCCTGAGGTCTTTGATGACCCCGTTCTCGGCATAGGCCATCAGGTAGGCCTGCAGGTAACTGCTGATGTTCTTGAGCAGGAGGATGAACAAAATGATCAGGCAGAGACGCTCGAGGGTCGCCTGCTTGGTCGGCCGCCTGATCAGGTCGTTGGTGCGGTCCTTCAACGTCTCCCGCAAGCCCGTCATCCCGGTGCGCTGCTCCAGCCTGTTCGCCGAATCCTGCGCCAGTTCGAACTGCCCGGCCTGCCCGCCTTGCCCGGCCTGCCCGGGCTCCCCGGTTTGCCCCGGCTGACCGATCTGCCCGGGCTCCTCGGATTGCCCCGGCTGACCCGGCTGACCGTCCTGAACCGTCTGCACGGTATCCTGGCCGAAGAGGGTCTGCAGAAAGGGCAGGGCCACCCAGACCGTGGCGCTGCTGGTCAGTGCGAAACAGGCCATGCATACCATGGCGCCGGCCATGAAGTACCAGTAGGGTTTTACGTAGGAAAGTACTCGGAGATACAGATTCATGGGGGGTCGATTAGGGGGTCAGGGGAGAGGTCATCGAGGCGGCGTAGAGCGCTTCCACCCGGTCGGTCATGGCGTCGAGGTTGAAGCGCGACCGGGCCCGGGCGCGACCGGTCTCGGCGATGCGCGCGCGCAGCCGCTCGTCCTTCAGCAGCGATTCGGCCGATCGCGCGAGCCCGTCCGCGTCGCCTCCATGGAAAACCAGGCCCGTTTCGCCGTCCTCCACCGTGTCCAGCGTGCCGTCCGACCGGGTCGATACACAGGCCACGCCCATGGCCATCGCCTCGATGACCGTCGCGCCGAAACCCTCTGCTCTGGAGGGGAATATAAAAACGTCCATCGCGTTCAGCAAGGCGGGAATATCTCGCCTGAAGCCCGTGAACAGCACGGATTCACCAAGGCCGAGTTCCCGGGCCTGTCGAACGATTCCGTCGTGGTACGCCTCCTCGCCGTAGCTCGCTTCGCCCACCACGACGAACCGCAGGTGCAGCTCCGGATGGCGGTCCCGAAGCAACCGGGCGGCATGCAGGAACTCCTCGAAACCCTTGCCCGGAGATATGCGGCCCACGGTCCCCACCAGCAGGGCTTCAGAGGCGATTCCGAGCGACCTTCTCGTGTTTCCCCGGTCGTAGCGAGCCGGATCGAACCGTTCCAGATCCAGGGCCGGATGCACCGTCACCACGCGGTCCGGCGGGATGGGGCAGGTCTCCCGCACGTTCCTGTTCAGCGTCTCCGATACCGTGATGACGCGGGAGACGCGCCGGTACAGCCAGCGGTGCAGCGGGTCTTTCTTCGATACGTAGGAACCGACGTGCTTGGTGAGCAGCAGCGGTCCTTCGAACCCCGCCAGCCGCACGGCGGGCACGGTCTGCCAGAGGTCACGGGACAGGTGAAGGTGGAGTACGCGGGGCCGGAAGCGGCGGATGCAGCCCCGCAGCGCGCAGGTCGAAAGGGGGTTCACGTAACCGCCGATGGGGACGGGTTCCACCGTGAAGCCCCGTTCACGGGCCTCACCGGCAATCGATCCATCGGGGTGAAGTACCAGGCGCACGTCGTGACCGCGGTCCCGGAGTTTTCCAGACAGGATCGGAACGTGCATTTCCGTACCGCCCCAGGCCAGGGAGGAACATACCTGCAGGATGCGCGCGGGCGCCATGCCGGCCATGGCAATCCTCTAAACATTGGCGTGCGGGATTGGGATCGGATCGGGATCGGATCGGGGACGATTACGGATATCCAGGCGGGTCCGCCAGCATCATTTCCACCGGCATCATTTCCACACCTGGTGCCAGGCGCATTCCGTCTGAAAGATGTAGTTGTTGCACTGGCTGCAGATCTCGAGTTCGTCGTACCGGTTCTCGATCATCTTCTGACGGATCTCCTGGATCGGAGCGCCGTTCCAGACTTCCCTGATCGACTGCTTCGAGACGTCGCCCACCTCTACCTTGAAGTCGAAATCGAGACAGCAGATGGACACCCGGCCGTCGTTCGCGATGACGAACTCCTCCCAGGGATGCTTGCAGGGGAAGGTGAAACCGCCGGCGGCCGATGCTTCGGCCTGCTCGCCCACATTCTTGTCCTCCACGCTGCCCGTCCAGGTCGTGTAGCTCTGTACCACCACGTGGTCGGCGATGGGCTTCCAGAGGTCCCGGAACGCGTCGATCTCGTGCTGGGTCTCGGCCATATTGATGATAGTCACCGTGATTTCAGGCGTCTTGCTGCGGACGGACCGCTTCAGTTCCATCAGGTACCGCGCGTTCTCCACCACCTGTTCGTAGTCGAGCCCGACACGCACCGCCTCGAAGGTCTCCGCCGTCGCCCCGTCGATGTCGATGTTGATCTTGTCCAGCCCGCAATCGATGAGCTCCTGCGCCTTCTGCGGTGTGATCAGGGAACCGTTGGTGCTCACGCTGACCGGCACGCGGGGCAGCTTTTCTTTCGTATACGCGATCATGTCGACGAGCTTCTTGTTAATGAACGACTCTCCGAACATGAAGGGTTGTATGAGCCGGATGTACCGGGCGTTTTCGGCACATTCGTCGATGATCTTGCGGTACAGGTCCATGGACATGTTGCCCTTCTTGCGGCTCAACAGTTCCCGCGGGCACATGATGCAGTCGGCGTTGCAGTAACTCGACCCCTCGATACTGATCACTTCCGGAAACCGCAGCTTCCGCGCTACGATGGAATCGCGCAGGATCCGCTGAAGGGGCTCGTACCGGGACGCCGTCTTGTAGAGAGAATCTTTAAGGCCCATCGGTGGTCAGTCGTCCTTCCAGTTGAATTCGTCGTCGCCACCCCGGATCAGCCGGTTGTAGCCCGGCTGCCGGGTACGTACCTCTTCGGTTCGTATGGGCGGGAACATCCGGCCGCCCCGCCTCCTGTACATCCCGTATTCCCAGGTCTTCGCATACCCGGACATGACCGATACCGATGAGAGCAGGCAAAGCAAAAGTCCTTGCATCCCATCGAGATATCCTCTTTTCATCACGTACAGCTTCCAGAAAGTCCCCAGGGGAGCAAGGGCTATGTGCACCCAGGTGATCTTCCGTTCCGGCCGCGCTCTCAGACGGTTCCTCACTTCGATCGACGTGTACTCGTTCAGCTTCTCGATATACTGGTACAGGCTGGTGTAGGCATCGTGTACCAGCGGCGCATCGAGGCGGCCGGTGGAACCGTCGACGACGAAGGTCTCGTGGACCTGGGTCCGGGTAACCTTCGTCTTGCTCCGGCGGAACAGCCGGAGCGGTCGGTCGTCCCCCCAGCCGGCCGCATGGCGGATGTGCCGGGCGAGGAAGTGATTCTCCCTCCGGATATGATAGCCGTCGCAGGGCGCGGAAGCTTCGAGCAGGCTTTGGATCTCCGACTGAAGCGGCTCGCTCAGCCGTTCGTCCGCGTCCAGGTTCAACACCCATTCGGAAACCGCCCGGTCCAGCGCCTGCTGCTTCTGCTGTCCGCTGCCGTGCCGGCCTTCGTGATACAACCGGACCTTGTCGTGGCCGTTGCAGATCTCGACCGTACGATCGGTGCTACCGCAGTCCACCACCACGATTTCGTCCACCCAGGAAACGCTCCGCAGACAGGTATCGATATGAGGTTCTTCGTTATAGGTAATGACGATTACGGATATCGTTTCCATACCTGCATCATCGATCCCGTTCTGTGGCGTAGTCAACCATGTTCAGGAGCGCGTCCTTCGCCCGGGTCTCCGGCTCGTCGCGGAGGATCCGCTTGGCCTCCTCCGCGTAAGCCAGCGCTTTGCCTTTCGCGTAGCGGATGCCGTCGTGGGCGTGGACGAACTCGACGATCTCGTCGCAGACCCGGTCGCTCCATTCCTCCTTCATCAACTGCTCCACGCGCCGGTTGCCTTCGGGGGTAGCGTTCCGGAGGGCGTGGATCAGCGGCAGGGTGACCGTCCCTTCCCGGAAGTCGTTGCCCCTCGGTTTTCCGATGACATCTTCGTCCCCCGTGAAATTCAGGATGTCATCGGTGATCTGGAAAGCCATGCCGAGTTTCTCGCCGAAATCGCCGAACCGGCAGGCTGTCTCGGCCGAACGGCTTGCGAGATATACGCCGGAATCGCACCCGCACGCGATGAGCGAGGACGTCTTGTTGCTGATGATACGGTAATACTCCGCCTCGGTCGTCCGGATGTTGAACCGGCGGATGGCCTGGTGCAACTCGCCTTCAGTCAACCGTTCCACGCATGCCGCGATCTTCGCCGTGATCCGCGAGCAGTCGAGTTTCGCGATCAGCGTCAACACCCTGGCGATCACATTGTCGCCCATCAGCACCGAGACGTGGTTGTCCCATTTGGAATTCAGCGTGGGCAGGCCGCGGCGCGTGGTCGCACGGTCCACCACGTCGTCGTGAATCAGCGTCGCGGTGTGGCAAAGCTCGATGATGAATGCCGCCAGCATGGTCTCCCGGCAAGGCGTACCGTGTGCCGAGGCCGAGAGAAATACCAGCGCGGGTCTCAGCCGTTTGCCCTTGGTGCGAACCAGGTGGGCCCAGATCTGATTGATGACCTCCACGTCGGATCGGGATATCTCGCTGATCTTCTGCTCGAACTGGTCGAGATGGTCCTGGACCGGCGCGCTGATGGTTCGGAAGTCTATGAATGCCCTCCGGTTGGCTGGCGGTGGCGCCCGCTGAAATACCTGAATATATGGGATGAAACCGTCCGGAAGTCAACCCAATTCGCCGTTGCCGGTCCATGGGCGAGCGCGGCGGATCGGCCTGGATTACGGCAGCGTCATGACCGCAAGCTCGGCCAGCTGAAGCAATTCGGAGGGGAAAACGCCTACGGCCAGGATGGCCAGGGCGGAGAGGCAAAGCGCGGTCATGCCGCTGTAGGACAGGCGGCCGGCCGCTTCGGCCGGCATTTCGGCTGCGGGCCGCATGTACATCCAAACTACGACGCGGAGGTAGTAGTACAGCGACACCCCGCTGAACAGCAGGCCGATCACGGCCAGTTCCACGTAACCTCCGTACACCAGCGCGCTGAAGAGGTAGAACTTGGCCATGAACCCGGCCGTAGGCGGAATGCCGGCCAGGGAAAACATGACAATGGCCATGATCGCGGCGAGCAATGGACGACGGCTGCCCAGGCCGGCCAGGTCGTCCAGGGTCGCGCAGGGCGCTCCTCGGGCGGAAAGCACGGCCAGTACCCCGAAGGCGCCCAGGTTCATCGCCGTGTATACGATCAGATAGAAGACGATGCTCGCGCTGCCGTCCTGGCTGTCCGGGCTGACCGCCATAAGCGGCAGCAGCATGTAGCCGGCATGGGCGATGCTCGAGTAGGCCAGCAGCCTTTTCAAGTTCGTCTGGACCAGCGCCACGACGTTGCCGACGGCGATCGTGAGCACCGCCAGCACAGAGATCAGCGGGATCCATTCCATCTGCAGACCGGGAAAAACCGAACCGAGCAGCCGGATCAACACCACGAAGGCGGCCGCCTTGGAACCGGTGGACAGAAAGGCCGCGACAGGAGTCGGCGCCCCCTGGTAAACGTCCGGCGTCCAGGCGTGGAACGGGACCATGGAGATCTTGAAACCGATCCCGACCAGGAGCAGGCCCAATCCACCGAGCAGCAGGAGATTCACGGCGTCGCTGCGCTCCCCGCCCAGCGTGCGCGCGATGGCTTCGTACTCCGTGCTGCCGCTCGCGCCGTAGAGCAGGGCCATGCCGTAGAGAATGAATCCGCTGGCGAAAGCACCCAGCAGGAAGTACTTCAGCGCACCCTCGTTCGATCCGGCGTCCCGCTGTTCGAATCCGATCAGCACGTAAAGCGAAATGGAGAGTACTTCCAATCCCAGGAAAAAGGTGAAGAGGTCTGTGCTCGCCGCCATCATGCTCATGCCGGACACGGCGTAGATGAGCAGCGCGTAGTACTCCCCGCGGTCGATGGAACGGGCTTCGGCATAGGAGATGGAGATCAATACGGTCAACACGGCGCCTGCGATGAACACCAGGGTGGCCACCAGGCTGAAGTCGTCCATCACCATCATGGGCGACGTATCCGAGAAGGCGACGGGTCCCCGGCCCAACTGGTTCACGGCAAAGATGCCGGATACCGCCAGGAGCAGCAGGGAAAGGTAGGGGATCCCCTTGCGAAACCGTTCGAACAGGCCGACGATCAGGACCACGGTCGCGGCGGACACGAGCACGATCTGCGGCATCACTGCGTAGAGGTCTATGGCGGGCAGGGCCGAATTCATCGCGTATCCTGGCTGATTTCAGAGTTGGCGTCCGTGCCGGCCGGGTCCGCGGGGCCAGCCGGATCCATCGCCGGCGTCATCGATTCAATGGAAATGGGTACGACTCCGGCCGGTGGCGTCTCGGCGAGTCGATGGGTCTGGACAAGCAGCTTCTGCACCGAAGCCTCCATGGTCCTTAAGAAAGGATTGGGATACACCCCGATCCAGATGATGAACAGCGTCATGCAGGCAAGCACGGCCGTCTCCCGGAACGACAGGTCCCTGATCCCCCGGTTCTCCTCCCGCGTCAACGGGCCGAAGACCACCTTGCGGTACATCCTGAGCATGTAGACGGCCGCCAGTATGATCCCCGTGGCCGCGACGGCCGCGATCAGGATATTCTGCTGAAACACGCCGACCAGTATGAGAAACTCCCCGACGAAACTGCTAAGGCCCGGAAGTCCCACGGAGGCCAGGGTAAACACGAGCAGGAAAGCGGAGAATACCGGTATCGTGTGCCACAGCCCGCCGTACGCTTCCATGTCCCAGGTATTCCGGCGCTGGACGAGCATCATGGCGGCCAGGAACAGTCCGCCCGTGGACAGCGCCAGGCTGACGATGTGGACGACCGCGCCCTGGATGCCGTGCTGGTTCAAGGCGAATACGCCCAGCACGACGAACCCCGCGTGACTGATTGTCGAATAGGCGATCATCCGCCGGATATCCGATTGCGCCAGGGCGATCAGCGCGCCGTAGACGATCCCGGCCGCGGCCACGGCGCACATCAGGGGCGCCAACTCGGTGAGGGCATCGGGAAACAGCGGAAGGGTCAGGCGAATGAACCCGTAGGCCGCCATCTTGACGAGCACCACGGCGAGGACGATGGCATCGGGCAACCATGTGTGAAAGGGCACCATGGGCACCTTCACAGCGAAGGCGGCGATGAAGGCGAGGGCGAGCCAGAACTGGGCCTCCGGCGGTATGGACAGCTGGTAAAGCGCCGCCATCTCGAAGGTAAGGACGTCGTGTGCCTGGTGATGGAGAAAGGCCAGCGTGATGACCGCGGCCAGCATGAGCAGGCTGCCGAACACGGCGAACAGGAAGAACTTCAGGGCCGCCCGGGCGCTGTTTTCGTAACCCCAGATGCCGATCAGGAAGTACATGGGGATCAGCATGCCTTCCCAGAAGAGGAAGAACAGGAACAGGTCGAGGGAGAAGAACACGCCCATCAGGGTGGTTTCCATCAGCAGCATGAACACCTGGTAGGCCCGGACCCGTTCGCTCACGATCGTCCAGGTGCCGAGCAGGGCCAGGGGCCACATGAGCGCGGTGATCCCGGCGAGAAGGATGCTGATCCCGTCCGCACCGACGTGATAGGACACGCCAAGGGATTCGATCCAGGGCATGCGCTCCACGAACTGTGGTTCGCCCACGTGCTCCTTGAAGGCGCCGAAGCAGACCGCGAAGAGCACGAGCACCAGGGCCGAAACGCCGAATCCCACCCACCGGGCGGCCGTGTCCCCTTTGACGAAGAGGAGCAGGACGGCACCGAGGACCGGCAGCCAGATGATGAGGGACAGGAAGGGCAGTTCCGTCATGTACAGTACCTTCGGTTCCTTCGGGGTTGTGGTCCCCGGTTACGGTCCAGGTTTACGGTCCAAGGTATCCGGTGATATAGGCGAACACCACGAGCGCGCCGATGACCATGATCAGCGCGTAGTTCTGAACGACCCCCGTCTGCGTATACCGGATCGCGTTCCCCATGCTGCGTACCGTGAGGGCGGCCAGGGTCAGCCCCCCGTCGATAATCACGGCATCCAGGATACGCCAGCATCCCCGGGCGATTTTCCTCACCGGTCCCACGATGAAAGTGTCGTAGATTTCATCCACGTAGAACTTCTCCAGCGACAGCGTATACAGCGCCTGCGGCACCAGGCGGTCGAAAACCTTGTTACCCCGAATGTACACGGTGTAAGCGCCCCAGATCCCGGCCGCGGCCAGCAGCAGCGCCAGGACCATCAACACCACTTCGACGCTCGCTGAGGGGACCTGCGCCTCCGGCAGTGTGGAGAACACCGGCGCGAGGAATCCGCCGAACCGGTCCATGCCCGCCGCGAACACGTGGGGGATGCCGATGAATCCGCCCACGGTGGACAGAACGGCCAGCACGACCAGCGGTATGGTCATGACTCGGGACGACTCGCGTACCTTCTCGGTTTCGTCCCGGCTCAGCCGGGTCTCGCCGCCGAAGGTCATGAACAGCAGCCGGAACATGTAGAAGGCGGTCATCGCCCCGGTGGCCAGGCCGACCAGCCACAGCACGGGGGCGTTGACGAAGGCGCCCAGCAGGATCAGGTCCTTGCTGAAGAAACCCGCGAAGGGCGCGATCCCCACGATGGCCAGGGTCGCCAGCAGCATGGACTTGTAGGTCACCGGCATGAGATCGCGGAGCCCGCCCATGTTGCGGAGGTCCTGGGGGTCCCTGCCCTTCTCCAGGGCGTGTTCCAGCGCGTGTATGACGCTGCCCGCGCCCATGAACAGCAGGGCCTTGAAGAACGCGTGGGTGACCAGGTGGAAGATCCCCGCGGTGAAATAGCCGACGCCGCAGGCCAGGAACATGTACCCCAGCTGGCTCACGGTGGAATAGGCCAGGACGCGCTTGATATCGTACTGGGTCAGGGCGATGCACGCGGCGAAGATGGCCGTGACCGCGCCGACGACGGCCACGACGGTCATGGCCGTGGCGGACTGCGCGAAGAGCACGTGGCATCGGGCGACCATGTACACGCCCGCGGTCACCATGGTGGCCGCGTGGATCAGCGCGCTGACCGGCGTGGGGCCTTCCATGGCGTCCGGCAGCCAGACGTGGAGGGGCACCTGGGCGGACTTGCCCATGGCCCCGATGAAGAGCAAGAGGGTGACGGCCGTGATGACCGGGGCAAGCACGGCCGGGTCCGCCGCGAACACGTCGGCGTAGGTGAGCGAGCCGGCGTACAGGAAGATCAGGAGCAGGCCCAGGATGAAGGCGAAATCGCCGATGCGGTTCACCACGAAGGCCTTCATGCCCGCGCTCGCGGCGGACTGCCTTTCGCACCAGAACCCGATCAGCAGGTAGGAACAAAGCCCGACCCCTTCCCAGCCGACGAACATCAGCAGGAAGTTGTTGCCCATCACGAGGATGAGCATGGCGAACATGAACAGATTCAGATAGGAGAAATAACGGACGCAGCAGGCGTCCTTGCCCATGTAACCGATGGAATAGACGTGGATCAGCAGGCCGACGCCCGTCACCACCAGCATCATGACCGTCGAAAGCGGATCGATCAGGAAGGCCACGTCCACCGCGAAGGTGCCGGTCGTGATCCACGAATAGACGACCACGTCGACGCTGCGTTCCCCGGCCGGCAGTCCGATGAGCTGGAAGAAGACGCCCAGCACGAGCAGGAAGGACAAGGCCACCGTGGCGCATGCGATCATCCCGGATACGCGGGGGTTCCGGTTGAAGAATACGTTGATAAAAGCCCCCAGGAGGGGCAGGAAAGGGATCAGCCAGACGTAACTGAAGGATTCGGTCATGGGGTTCACTAAGGCTTCTGGGCGGGCCGGCCGAGCCGGCTACCAGCGCAGGGACCGGACCTCGTCGATGTTGACCGTTCCGCGGTTGCGGAACAACAGGATCACCAGGGCGAGGCCGATCGCCACCTCGGCGGCCGCCACGGTAATCACCAGGAACACGTAGATGTGGCCGTCGGCCATGCCGAACTGCCGTGCGAAGGCCACGAAAGAGAGATTGGCCCCGTTGAGCATCAACTCGATGCCCATGAGCACGATGATGGCGTTCCGCCGTACCAGCACGCCGGTGGCGCCGACCAGGAACAGCACGGCGCTCAGGACCAGGTAATAGGTGACAGGGATCATGGGTTCGTCGAATCCGGCAAGGTCAGCCCTTCACTCGCCTACTGAAACGGTGCCCTTGCGCGTCAGCACCACGGCGCCCACGATGGCGATCAGCAGGAGTACGGCCGCGATCTCCACGGGCAGCAGGTATTTCGTGAACAACAGCGTTCCGATCTGTTCCACTTCGCCGAACCCGGCGACGTCGCCATCCGCCGCGGGGGTCGTCCCGCCTCCAGTGTAGGACATGATCATGGCCGCCACCGGCAGGAACAGCAGCGCGGCCAGTACGACGGCCAGCGGTTTCTGGATCCGGAATACCCCGCCCTCCTCGCGGCTCAGGTTCAGCAGCATAATGACGAAGAGGAAGAGGACCATGATGGCGCCGGCATACACGACGATCTGTATGATCGCGACGAACTGGGCGTCCAGCATCAGGTACAGGCCGGCGATGGAGATCATGACCATGATGAGCAGCAGCACGCAGTAGATCGGGTTGCGCTGCAGGATCATGGCCACGCTGCTCGCGACGGCTACAATGGCGAAGAAAAGGAAGAAGTATAGTTCCATGGTATCTCGACGGGGCGGTCCGTCCGGTTCGCCCGGCCTCTCAACAGTCGATCGGTCCGTCCGGTTCGCCCGGCCGCTCAACAGTCGATCGGACCATCCGGTTCGCCCGGCCGCTCAATGGCCGCCCGGCCTCTCAATGACCGCCCGAACTGCCCGGGTCGGGAAGCTGATCTCCCCGGGGGCGCGTGAAGGCCTCCCGGCTCTTTCGAAGGACCTGGCCCAGCGTGCCCTCCTGGTCTTTGGTTTCATCGTAGTTCTTCAGCAGGCGTTCCCGGTCCCAGATCATCTCTTCCCGCGACGTGGCCACGAGTTCGATATCGTCCGTCATGTCTATGGCGTCTTCGGGACAGGCTTCCACGCACATGCCGCAGAAAATGCACCGGAGCATGTCGATCTGGAACGTGCGGGGGATCTTCTCCCGGTCGTTCCATTCCGTCTCCATGCCCTCAATGGTGATGCAGTCGGCGGGACAGGCCACGGCGCACATCTCGCAGGCCACGCACTTGACCCGGTCCTGCTCGTCCTTGTTGAGCCGGTGAGCGCCGCGGTATCCGGGCGGCAGGATCTTCTGCACCTCCGGGTACTGCATGGTGACCTTCTTCCTGAATAGGTGCGCGAGAGTCAGGAGCATGCCCTTGATCACCGCGGGAAGGTACAGCCGCTCCGCCAGGGTCATCTTGCGCGCTTCAACGATGATTGCCATGGATCACACTCCCCTATCAGACCAGCATCCAGATTCCGGTGATTACGACGTTCAACAGCGCCAGCGGCAGCAGCACCTTCCATCCGATCGCCATCAACTGGTCGTACCGGAAACGGGGCAGCGACCACCTCACCCAGATATAGACGAAGAGGAAGAATCCCGTCTTGAGCAGGAACCCGGCCACCTGGTACAGGGTGACCAGCCCCGGGCCGACCTGGTCCTCGAAGGGCATGTGCCACCCGCCGAAGAAGAGGGTCGCCATCAGGGCGGAGGCCGCGATCATGCTGGCGTATTCCGAGATCATGAACATGGAAAAACGCATGCTGCTGTATTCCGTGTGGTAACCGCCGACGAGTTCCTGCTCGCACTCCACCAGGTCGAAGGGCAGGCGGTTGTTCTCGGCGAAGGCCGCGATGACGAAGATCACGAAGGCCAGGGGCTGGCGGAAGATGAACCAGTCGAAGAAGGTATCCTGGGCCGCGACGATCTTGCTCATCTGAAGCGACCCCGTGAGCATGAGGATGCCGATGATGGACAGGCCCAGCGACAGTTCGTAGCTGATCATCTGCGCCGACGACCGGATCCCGCCCAGCAGGGTGAACTTGTTGTTGGCGCTCCATCCCCCCAGGGCGATTCCGTACACCGCGATGGAGGTCATGCCCAGGATGTACAGGATGCCGACGTTCAGATCGATGATCTGCAGCGTGGTCGTCGTCTCCTGGATCTGCAGGCCGAAGAGGGTGAAGGCGGGGATGGTCACTTCGCCGCCTATGGGGATTACGGCGAAGATCAGCAGGGCCGGCACGAGGATCAGGGCCGGCGCGATGGCGAAGAGCTTTCGGTCGGCGCTTGCCGGGATGAACTCTTCCTTCCACATGAACTTGATGCCGTCGGCCAGCGGCTGCAGCAGGCCCATGGGACCGACGCGGTTGGGACCGAGCCGGTCCTGGATCAAGGCACTTACCCGGCGTTCCATGAAGGTGAGGTACGCAACGGTAGTGAACACCACCCCCAGCAGGATGCCGATTTTGACCAGGGCGATGGCGCCTTCCAGGATCATGGGGTCCACGACCAATCCACTAGCCTCCCGCGGCCTCGGACGGCCCTTCACCGCCCGTCATGGCGCCCTGACCGCCGATCAGGTCGTAGGTGAGTCCCGCGTATCCATCCACGCTTCCGGCGATCTCCTCCAGGACGCCGGCCGGGTCCGTCCCGGCGGGGTCCGTCCCGCCCAGGTCGACGCCCATACGCTGTCCCACGTACCGGAGAATCGCGCCGTCCTCCCGCGCGCCACCGGGCGGCGGATAGGCGGGGTTCAGCCGCTGCACGCGGCCCTGCCCATTGGTCATGGTTCCGTTCTTCTCGAAGGGAATCGCACCGGGGAAGACCACATCGGCCAGCTCGGCGAGGTCGGAACGATGCACGTCGTGCACCACCAGGAATTCGAGCTTGCGGAAAGCCTCCGCCTCCTCCGGTGACAGGGTCCGGCCGATATCACCGCCCAGCACGTAGAGCCCCCGAATCGAGCCGTCATCGATGCCCTGCAGGATATCTTCCAGCGATTGGGCGCCGAGCATGTCGCTGGCGCCCCGTGTGTTGGGCGTCTTGTCCGCGTCGATGTGGAATCCGCTCTTCGCCGTCCACGCTTCTCCATCGGGCTTGCGGTCGAGTCCGGTCCGCGGCGATCCGAAGGCCTCCGCCCCCAGTCTGCGCAGCAGGTAGTTCTCCTCGTTGGTCGCCATGGGTGATCCGACCACTCCCATGGCGGAATCCCCTTCACCGTCCAGGACGGCCTGTATGCCGCTGACGGCCGCGTCCATGGCATCGGGCCAGGTGGCCTGCCGGAGTTCACCGTCTACCCGCTTCAGTGGCGCCTTCAGCCGGTCCGCACCCTGCCAGCCGTGGTAGCAGAACCGGCCTTCGTCGCACATCCAGTACCCGTTGACCTCCTCGTTGTGCCGGGGTTTGGTGCGGTAGACCTGCTGGTGCAGGACTTCCAGCGTGGTGTTGCACCCCGTTGCGCATCCCGGACATACGGTATCCACCTTGTCGTAATGCCAGATGCGGGGCTTGTAGAGAAAGTCCTTGGTGACCAGGGCGCCCACGGGACAGATGTCCGCCACGTTCGCCGACATCTTGTTGTCCAGGGGCATGTCCTCGAAGGTCGCGATCTCGGACTTGCTGCCCATCTGGACGACGCCGAGTTCCGACGTCCCCGTGATCTCGTCGCAGAATCGGGTGCAGCGCTGGCACAGGATGCAGCGCGTCGTGTACAGCGTGATGTGCGGCCCGAGGTCCTTCTTCGGCGGGACGCGCTTGGTCTCGACGAACCGGCTGTGGCCCCGACCGTGGTCGAAGGAATGGTCCTGCAGCTTGCACTCCCCGGCCTGGTCGCACCAGGGACAGTCCAGGGGGTGGTTGATGAGCAGGAACTCCATGATCCCCTTGCGGTTGTCCAGCACCGCCGGGGAATTGAACCGGAAGTTCATCCCGTCCTTGATCCGAATCGTGCACGAGGTGACGATGCCGAACTGCCCGGGCCGGATCTCCATCTCGGTCAGGCACATCCGGCAGTTGCCGTCCGGCGCCAGGCCGGGGTGGTAGCAGAAATGGGGGATGTCGATGCCCAGGTCCGCCGCCGCGTCGATCAGGTTGCGGCCTTCTTCCACGGTGTATTGCTGTTCGTCTATCGTTATGGTTGCCATGGTTCGCTCATCCGGCGGCATCGGCTTCGTCGGCCTTCAGCCGGAAATTGCCGGGTACGGGGGGAATGTGCTCATACTGATCGGGCCGCAAGTAGGATTCCTCCAGGGGCAGGACGACCAGTTCCTTCCGTTCGATGCAGGCCCTGAACTCGGGCCAGTACTTGACGAGAATGGTGCGCACGGGCCAGACGCCCGGCGCCTGGCCGAAGACACAGACGGTGTGGCCGTGGATCTGCTTGCAGATGTCGAGCAGCAGGTCAAGGTCCTCGTCCCTGCCCTGGCCGTTGCGGATACGCCGCAGGATGTCGTTCATCCAGGGCACTCCTTCGCGGCAGGGCGTGCACTGGCCGCAGGACTCGTGGGCGGCGAAGGAGGACGCGTTGAGCAGGGCGTCCACCATGCTGGTGGTCTCGTCCATCACGATGATCCCGCCGGTACCGCCCATGGACCCCAGCTTGCCCAGAGCGCCGAAGCCCATAGGCGTATCGATTTCTTCCGGCGTCAGGATCGGCGCCGAGATGCCGCCCGGAATGACGCCTTTCAGCCGGTTGCCGTCCCGGATGCCGCCGGCCGCGTCGTAGATCAGCTCCCTCAGCGTGACCTCGGAATCGTACTCGTAGATGCCAGGTTTGTTTACGTGACCGCACAGTCCGAAGAGGCGAGGACCGGTCGTATCCTCCTCCGAGCCGATGGCTGTGTAGGCTTCCGCACCCATGTCGACGATGGTGGCGATCTGGGCCATGGTCTCCACGTTGTTGACGATCGTGGGCTGGCCCCAGAGCCCGATGGCAGCGGGGAAATAGGGCGGCTTCAGCCGGGGGTAGGGCCGGTTGCCCTCGAGGGACTCGATCAGGCCCGTCTCTTCTCCGCAGATGTAGGCCCCCGCGCCTGGATGGACGTACAGCTCGAGGTCGTAGCCCGTTCCCAGGATATCGGCGCCCAGAAAGCCATGTTTCCGGGCGTCCTCGAGGGCGGCTTCCATCTGGTCGATGATCTGAAAGAACTCGCCCCGGATATAGATGTAGCCCAGGTTGATCCCCAGGGCGTAGCTGGTGATGATCATGCCTTCGATGATCTGGTGGGGCTTCGACTCCAGAAGGAGCCGGTCCTTGAAGCTGCCCGGTTCGCTTTCGTCGGCGTTGGCGCACAGGTACCGGGGAAACCGGTCGGCGCAGAGGTTCCACTTCATGCCCGTCGAGAACCCGGCCCCGCCGCGGCCCTTTATCCCCGAGGCGTTGATCTCCTCAATCAGCTCGGCCTGGCTCATGGACTTCAGTGCCTTCCGTACCGCGCCGTAACCGCCGCCGGCCAGGTAGCCGTCCATGTCGCCGGGATCGGTTTCCGCCGGGAGGGGCGCCGTCAGGATTTCGAGCGGTGCGGCCATAGCCCTATCCTTTATCGGTTTCCTTCTCGAGTTCCGCGAGTATCCCGTCGACCTTCTCCGGGGAAACGTAGGTGTGCAGGCGCCGGTTGACCAGGAGCACGGGGCCCCGGTCGCAGGCCGCAAGACATTCCGACTTCCTCAGCGTGAACCGGCCGTCCTCCGTGGTCTCGCCCAGCCCTACGCCGAGTTTCTCCGACAGGTGGTCGAAAACGCTCCCGCAACCGGTCAGCGCGCAGGGCAGCGTATGGCATACGGCCAGCACGTGCTCGCCCACGGGTTCCCGGTTGAACATGGGATAGAACGTCGCGATCTCCGCGACCTTGACGGGCGAGCAGCCGATCAGCCTGGCCACGCAGGCCATGGCCTCCGGCGATACGTACCCCCATTCTTCCTGCGCGAGATGAAGGAGCGGTACGACGGCCGATTTCCTGTATTCCGCGGGATAGCGGTCCAGGATCTCCGCCGCGCGCTCCCGCGCAGCGTCCGTGAATTCGAGTGGTGTCGCCAATCTAGCGGTCCAGTTCTCCGGCGATGACGTTCAGGCTGCCCAATATCGCCACCACGTCGGATAGCATATGCCCCCTGATCAACATGGGGAACATGGAAAAGTTCACGAATGACGGCGGACGCACGCGGATCCGGTAAGGTTCCCGGCTGCCGTCGCTGACGATGAAGAACCCGAGTTCTCCGTTCGGCGCCTCGGTAGCGGCGTACACCTCGCCCACCGGCGGCGTCGGCCCGTGTCCTTCCATGGTCATCTTGAAGTGATAGATCAGCGACTCCATGGATTCGTACACTTCCGATTTCTCGGGCAGCACCGCGTGCTCCTCGTCGGCGTTCACGGGCCCTGTGGGCAGGTCCTCCACGGCCTGTCGAACGATCTTCGCGCTCTGCCTGATCTCCTCCATCCGCACGAGATAGCGGTCGTACACGTCCCCGTTGCGGCCGATGGGGATGTCGAAATCATAGGCTTCGTACCCGAGGTACGGCTCGTTCTTCCGAATGTCCCAGTCTACGCCGGAGGCCCTGAGCACCGGCCCCGTGGCGCCCCAGGCCACGGCGTCTTCCGCCGAGAGGACGCCCACGCCCTCGGTCCGGTCGCGCCAGATGCGGTTGTGCGTCAGGAGCCGGTCGATTTCCGCGGTGGCCCGCAGGGTCTCTTCCACGGATTCCCGGGCCATTTCCGCGAAGTTCACCGGCACGTCGCGCAGGAGCCCGCCCACGCGCGTGTAGCTGGTGGTCAGCCGCGTGCCGCAAACCGCCTCGAACAGATCGTACAGCACCTCCCGCGCCCGGAACCCGTACAGGAAGGCGGTGAAGGCCCCGATATCGAGGGCGGCCGTGCCTACGCAAAGCAGGTGGTCGGCGAGGCGGGAGAGTTCGGCCAGGGCGACCCGGATATTCCGGCACCGCGGCGTGATTTCGATGTCCATAAGCTTTTCGACCGCATGGGTATAGCCGATGTTGTTGCACAGGGGCGACAGGTAGTTCATCCGGTCGGTCAGTGTGACGAACTGGTTGTAGCTCCGGTACTCGCCCAGTTTTTCGAAACCGGTGTGCAGGTAGCCGAGATGGGGCGTGGCGCCCGCGACCTTTTCCCCGTCCAGTTCCAGCACCATGTGCAGCGTCCCGTGGGTGGCGGGGTGCTGGGGACCGAAATTGAGGATCATATGCTCGGTCGGCATGTCCGGCGTTCGCTCGAAAGACACCCGTTCGTTGCGGATTTCCTCGAGGTCCGTCTCTGCGAGCTTGTCGATCGGTGTGGTATTCACGGTGCGTACTTCCGGTGGCCTGGTTTGTCAGGTCCAGGCAGTCCAGGCGGTTCAGGCGATCCCGGCGGTCCGTCCTAGACAGGCGATCCGTCCTCCGGTCCGTCCGGTCCAGCAAGGCCGGCAAGGCCGGTGTTTACAGTAGACGCTAGAAAACGAAATTGTCCCGTTCCCCCTTGCCGTGCAGGGGATAGTCCTTTCTTAAGGGATAGGAACCGAAATCATCGGGCATCAGGATCCGTCGCAGGTCGGGATGGCCTTCGAATACGATCCCGTACATGTCGTACACCTCCCGCTCCAGCCAGTTGGCGCCCGGCCAGACGGACACCACCGAACCGATCCGGGGGTCCGCTTCCGGAACGGGCACACTGACGCTGAAACGGCGGTTGTGTTTGTAGGAATACAGCTGGTACACCACGGCGAACCGGATTTCCTCGTCCAGCCGCAGGCGGTCCACGGCGGTCACGTCGACGAGATAGTCGAAGGACAGTTCCGGATCGTCTTTAAGGAAGGTCATGAACGGAAGAAGCGCATCCCGCTCCGCGGTGACACTTTCGCAACCCACCGCGTTGCCGGTGCTGACCGACGCGTCGCCGAACCTGGTCCGGATGCGCGCCGTGACGGTGCCCGGTTCAGATTCAGGACGGCCAACACCTTCGGTCTCGCGTTCCTCCTGGTTTTCCACATCTTCCCCCATTTATTCGAACCCCATCTTGCTGCCCCAGCCGCGTGGGTCCGACTGCCAGTCCATGGCGATCTCCCGGTCGTCGTCCGAAAGTTCGCCCCGCTCGCTCATGACGTCCAGTACGGTCACGAAGTCCGCCATGCTCCACTTCGGCAGGCCGGCTTTCCCGAATCCCTCCGTAGCGGCGGGCAGGCCATACTCGAATATGGTGGCCACCCCGATCACTTCCACATCGAACTTGACCGCGTCCTCGACGGCTTTCAGGACGCCCCCGCCCGTCGTGACCAGGTCTTCGGTGAACAGCACCTTCTGGCCGGGAGCCAGCGTTCCCTCGATCCGGTGCTCTTTGCCGTATCCCTTCTGGCCCGACCGCGCATAGACCATCGGCAGGTCCAGGCGGCTGGAAACCCATGCGGCGAAGGGAATGGCGGCCGTCGCCGTGCCCGCGATGACATCCGGTGGCGTATCGAGTCCGTCGATGATCTCGAGAAACGTATCGATGATCACCTTGCGCTCTTCCAGGCACGATATGATCAGCCTGTTATCGCAATATATCGGGGAGATGATACCGGAACTGTAATGGTAGGGCGCTTCTACGTTGATGGTTACGGCTTTGATGTCGAGCAGAAGCTTTGCGATGGTTTTTCTATTCATCAGTTTGCTTTAGCCTGGGCTACTTTCTCCTGGATCTTCATCAACGCCTGGATCACGTTCTCGGGCCTGGGTGGACAGCCGGGGATATACACATCCACCGGGATGTACTGATCCACGCCCTGCACCAGGGTGTAGGTATTGAATACGCCGCCGGAGGAGGCGCAGGCCCCCATGGAGATGACCCATTTGGGCTCCGGCATCTGGTCGTAGATCTTCTTCAGTACGGGCATCATCTTGATGGATACCCGCCCCGAAACGATCAGCAGGTCTGACTGCCGTGGTGAAAATCGGATGGCTTCGGCCCCGAACCGGGCCAGGTCGAAGCGGGACGCCAGGGTCGCCATGAGCTCGATGGCGCAGCACGCGGTGCCGAAGGGCATCGGCCAGAGCGAGTTCTTCCGGGCCCAGCCCACCACCGCGTCGACCTTGGTGGTCATGACGTTTTCCTGCAGCTGGTCTTCTAATCCCATTCCAGGGCACCCCGTTTCCATTCGTACAGGAATCCGATGACGAGCAGGAGGAAGAAAACCCCCATGGCCGCGGCGCCGAATAACTGAAGATCGCCATAAACGACGGCCCATGGGTAGAGGTAAATAATCTCCACGTCGAAAAGGATGAAAAGGATGGCGATCAGGTAGAACTTGACGGAGAAGTTCTTCCGCGCGGAGTCCTTCAGCGGAACGCCGCATTCATAAGAAGCGAGCTTGGATGCGCTGGTCTTTTTTCTGCCGATGAAAGAGGAAAGGGTAACGATTACGGCCGCGACGATCAGAACGAGGATTACGAGCAGGATCAGGGGAAGGTATGACATTGAACCGAATTACAGGATGTACAGACAGATCGGTCGACGAAACGCGGCTTCCGAGTACATCTATCCTTGAACTCGCCGATCAAGATAAACCGCCGGGGGGCGTTGTCAAGGACTAATCGATTTTATTTATGAGGCCCTTGCGGGTGCTTCGGATGGGGGTTTCGCCGAGACCTGTCATTGCAGGCGATGCCGGGGAATCAGTCGTGACAGACACCGTCAGGAACGAAAGGTTTTAAGATTGAGGTCGTTGA
>JAPPBT010000032.1 GCA_026702745.1 Gemmatimonadota bacterium | reverse complement strand
GTTGGCGGGCGCCGTGATCCGGATGCGGCGCGAAGCGGTGCTGGGGCTGAAGGTGCTGGCGCGCGCGGTAGAGCGGATCATCGCCTCCGCGTGATCCGGAAAAGAGGGCCTAGCAGCTCTCTTCGAGGGCGGGGACGCTGTGGGGGACATGCCCCCACTCCCAGGGGCGCCGAAAAGCGAAAGCCCGGATTTCGCCGGGCTTTCGCGTCTTGCGGGTTTCAGGCAGTCGCTAGAACGAGTAGCTGATGCTCGCCGTAATGAGCTGCGGCTGGCCCAGCGTACCGATCACGATGATCTCGTCCGCATCGCCGTCCAGGAAAAAGAAGTCCGGGAAGGTCTGCACATCGGTGTAGTAGTCCTCGTCCAGCAGGTTCTCGATGTTCACTGCCCATTCCCATCTCTCGCTGGCCAGGCTGAACTGGGCGCCCACCAGCGTGAAGCTGGGGTTGACCACGCTGACACCGGCCGGATCGGACAATCGCAGGCCCGTGTACTTGCCGTTATGGCTGACCTGCACGCTGGCGTTGAAGGTCATTCCGTTGGCCAGCGGCTGCACGTAGTCGGCGGCCACGTTCCAACTGAAGTCGGGTGTGACCGGCGGCGTGTCCCCGCCGATGTCCTTCAATATCGGATTGCCGTCGGCGTCGGCGCCGGACACCACGCTCGTGCCGCTGTCCCACTCGGCCTCGATCCAGCCGGCGGACAACGCCACGGATAGAGCATCGCTCACCGCCACACTGACTTCCGCCTCCACGCCAAACTGCTTGGAGTCGCCGACGTTGTTGATCAGTTCAACGATACCTGCGCCCTCGGCCGGTATCTGCGTTTCGATCTGGCGCTGGTTGTAGTCGATGAAGTAGGCCGCAATCGTTGCCGATCCCCGGCCATCCATCAGGCGGCCCTTCCAGCCCGTCTCAAAACTGGTGGCGTCCTCGGAATCGAAAGCCGGCAAGTAGTCCGGAACGTCCTCGCTGATATTGAAACCGCCCGGTTCGAATCCGCGCGCGACCGTACCGTAAAGCATCGAATCATCGCTGAGCCAGCGCGTCACGGAAACCCTCGGAAGAATCTCCGTACCGCTGTCGCTGCCTGTGTGGTTGGTGCTGAAGCGCAGCGTCTCGTTCTTCCAGCGGTCGGCGCGCAAGCCCACGCCCAGTTCCCAGTCGCCCATGTCGTAGGTGGCGTTGATGAACGCAGCGAGGTGGCTCTTGTCGCGGATGCGTTTTTCGAAAGGCGTCAGCGCAACTTCACCGGTTTCCTCCGCCTCGGTCACGGTTTCGCCGGCCCAGACGCCGGTGCACATCAGTCCGGCCGCGCAACCCAGCGGACCGCTGATATTGCCGTCCGCATAGATCACCGTGTCGTACCAGACCAGGTCGGAGTCCATCTTTTCGTCGTACTTGGAGTAGTACACGCCGCCCAGCCACTGGAACGGCCCCTCATCCGTGGATGTGAAGCGTATTTCCTGGGTCAGCACGTCCATGTCCTCGGGACGGAAAAGCGAGAGCAGGTATTCCTCCCTCTGGTCGAGATCGGTATAGCGGAAGCTCTCGGTGGTTGTGTAGGAAGACACCGACGTGATGTCGTAGCCGTTCAGCTCCCAGACCAGTTCCACCATGCCCGAGGTGGTGTCGCGTTCGTGGCGTGGATTGTTGCTGGAAGGCACTTCGTTGGGGTGCTCGAGGTTGCCCTCGTCCAGTTCCCTTATCCAGGTGTTGTTCGGGCCTTCGAACTCGTTGGAGCGCACCGAGACGTACGCGGAGAGATTGTCGCCCAGCGGCCCGGCCAGAGAAACGCGCACGCCGGATTCCTCCGTATTGCCGATGTCCTCGTCGTTGTTGCCGGCGATTCCGTTTAGCCGCGTCGGATTCGGATTGCGCAGATATCCGTCGTTGCTCACCCAGAAACCGAACGCCCGCATGGCCCAGTCGCCTGCGCCCAGCGGCAGGTTGAGGCTGCCCTCCACGTCGAAAACGCCCTGGTCGCCAACCACGCCCTTGACGCGCCCGAACATGGCATCGCTGTCCGGACGGGCGCTGACGAACTTGACCGCGCCGCCGATGTTGCTTCCGCCGTACAGCGTGCCCTGCGGCCCTTTCAGCACCTCGATGCGCTCAAGGTCGCCGAACCGCGACGAGGCGTCCGAGAAGAGCTGGACATCGTCGAGGTAGAAGCCCACGCCCTGCGTATTGCCGAAAGCGCCCAGGCCACGGACGGACACGTTGGGAAAACCGTCGAGGCGGGTGGACAGGTTGAGGTTGGGGATCTGGAAGCCCACGTCCTCCAGGCCCTTGATGTTCTGGCGGTCGATGTCGGCTCCGGTGATTACCGATACCGACTCGGGGATCTCCAGCAGGCTCTCCGCGCGTTTCCGCGCGGTCACCACAATCTCTTCGAATTCCCCGGCGGCGCTCTCCTGTGCTGTCGCCGTCCCTGCTGGCAGTAAGGAAATGGAAAAAGCTGAGATCGCAGCTATTGATCCAAGCCACGCAAAGTTTCTTGAAAACTTCAGCATGCTGGCGTCCCCCAATACTGACCGAACTATTGATTCTGCATATATTCCGGCCTGAATCAAGCAAACCTCATTCCGTGTCCGATCCCATTGCGCCATAATGGATTGCCGCCGAACCGGCGCTGCAGACGGAGCTCCCGCTTGAGCGAACACCTCAACGAGAACACCATCGCCGTTCTCAGCCGGCAGGGTCATTCCCTGATGACCGGCGACTCCGTGGGCGAGCGCCACAGCGTGGATTTCACCGCGGAAAACGCTTTCCGCCCGTCTGTGGTGGTGCGCCCCGGCTCCACGGAGGAAGTCTCGCGTCTGCTGAAGACCTGCCACGAACTCGGGCAGCCGGTGGTCGTGCAGGGCGGCATGACGGGCCTGGCCGGCGGCGCCACGCCGCAGGCGGGCGAGTTGGCCCTGTCGCTTGAGCGGCTCAACGGCATAGAAGAGCTGGATGCAGCCGCCATGACCATTACCGCCTGGGCCGGCACGCCGCTGCAGGTGATCCAGGAAGCGGCGCGGGACGCGGGATTTCATCTGCCGCTGGACTTCGGCGCGCGCGGTTCCTGCCATATCGGCGGGGCGATCGCCACCAATGCGGGCGGAAACCAGGTCATCCGCTTCGGCATGACCCGCAACCTGGTGCTGGGACTGGAAGCGGTGCTGGCGGACGGCACGATCATCAGTTCGCTGAACAAGATGCTCAAGAACAACGCCGGGTATGACCTGAAGCAGTTGTTCGTGGGCACGGAAGGAACGCTCGGCATCATTACGCGAGCGGTATTGCGTCTCTATCCGAAGCTGGAGAGCACTTGCACCGC
Organism: Gemmatimonadota bacterium; assembly: GCA_026702745.1. Classification (NCBI taxonomy): domain Bacteria; kingdom Pseudomonadati; phylum Gemmatimonadota; species Gemmatimonadota bacterium. The sequence goes on along the minus strand of JAPPBT010000032.1, from coordinate 2,056 downwards.
CCTGTGCGCCGTGCGCTCGTTCGATCCCGCCGTTTCACTGCTACGTGAGCTGCAGGGCAAACTCGGCGGCTCGGTCAGCGCCTATGAAGTCATGTGGTCGCCTTACTTCGACCGCGTGATCAGGCACAGCGACAGCCTGCGCTCGCCTTTCGACCAGGACTACCCGATTTACGCGCTGGTGGAAGCGGAAGGCTCGGACCAGGAAACGGACAGCCGTCGATTCGAGGAAGTCCTGGCCGGCGCGCTTGAGGCCGGACTGATCGATGACGCGGCGATCGCGCAGTCGGAAAAGGACCGGCAATCGTTCTGGAACATCCGCGACGGCGTGGCGGAAATCACCGCCGACCTTCTGCCCTACGCGAGCCTGGACGTGAGCATGGACATCGCCGAAATGGCGGAATTCCTGGATGAGTTCGACACGGAACTCAAGGAGGCGTTACCGGATGCCATCAACCTGGTGTTCGGACACATCGGCGACAACAACCTGCACCTGTTCGTGAGCACGCGCCGCGAAGGCGATCTGACGACCATCTTCGATATCGGTTACCGCCTGACCGGAGCGCACGGCGGCTCAATTTCGGCGGAGCACGGCATCGGCGTGCTCAAGCGCGACTATCTGCACCTGTCGCGGAGTCCCGAAGAAGTCGAACTGATGCGGCGCCTGAAGCAGGCCCTCGACCCCAGGGGCATCCTCAACCCCGGCCGCGTAATCCCCGCCTAGATCAGCCGGTCATGGCGACGGCCATGGAGCCGCAGCTGTCGGCTTCGAGGATCTCGATCCAGTAGCCGTCGGGGTCCTTGATGAAGGCCAGCCCTTTCATCTTGCCGTCGTCCGGACGCTTTACGAACTCCACGCCCAGCTCCTCGAAGCGCTTGCAGGCCGCGTAGACGTCCGGAACGGACAGCCCGATGTGGCCGAAACCGCGGGGATCGGCGTTGCCGTCGTGGTAGCCGGCGAAATCGTCGTCGCTCTCCGTGCCCCAGTTGTGGGTCAGCTCGATCATCGCCTTCTGCCGGAACGCGTAGGCGGCGCGCGCCTCGGCGCCGTCGGGAATGGGTTCGTCGTCTTCGGTGACGTAGCCCATGAAATACAGCGAGAACTCCATTTCCGGAAACCGGAACTCCTTGATCAGCGTCATCCCCAGGATCCGGGAATAAAAGTCCAGCGACCGCTGCGGATCCTTGATCCGCAGCATCGTCTGGTTCATCACATATCCCCTGGTTTCGGGGACCGATACGACCTGCCCCTCTACCGCGGCTGGTTGACCGGACATCGGGAACTCAGCTCCCGGCGGAAGCGTTCCAGGCATCGAGGACCTGCTTGCAGCCGACCAGCGCAATGGTGTTGCCATCGTCGTCCAGGAAATTCAGCGGACCCAGGAAGGTCATGTAGAACTCGCTGTCCTCCGGGAATTCGGTGTGGTCGTGCTGGGCATTGCAGGCTTCGTAACCGTAGCCCGGCGCCACCGCGGTGTCGCCGCCTTCGTCGGTGCCGCCGCGAACGTGCATGCGCCCCTTGGTAAGAAAGTACTCGCCCGGACCCATGTGCACATGCTTGGCGAAAGACGAACCGGCCTTGCAATCGAAGATCGCGGTCCAGGCTCCTGCTTCCGGCGAAACGTGCAGCAGCTTCCACTTGATGTCGCCTGCGCACAGGCCTTGCGGGAAATCTACCCAGTCCACGGCATCCATCTGGACGTAACTGCCGGTGGGAGAATTGTCAGCCATTTTTTCCTCCTAAGGCGCCGCCGCAACCGGCCCGTCCGGCGGCGGGGCAGCCTGCAAAACGGGACTCAATCCTAACTACGGTCCCGGAACGGGTCAATACAACGACGTGTCGGCTAGTACTCGTATATTTCTATTGCCTGGGCCGTCATCGTGTATCCCGAATAAGCGAGAAGGGACTCGCGAAACTCGGTCTTCAGTTCCCCCGTCGCCCAGATCGGCTCCCAGGTCGATTCGAGATCCATGGGCTCTTCCGCCGTAATGTAAACAATCTGGTTGGCGGGGGGCGGCGGATAGTGAATGCATGCCCCGAAATAAGGCACCAGCAGGA
>JAPPBT010000031.1 GCA_026702745.1 Gemmatimonadota bacterium | reverse complement strand
GACAACGTGGGCGCTTCGCCGTCGGATCCGACGTACTTCTGGACCCGGTGCAACTGCTCGATGGGGATGAAGACCCGGTCGTCCCCGGCGTAGATCAGGGTCAGGCAGTCCCTTTCCCGGTCGTCCACGGAAATGCGCTTCAAACCGACGTACCGGCCGATACCGTGGTCGATGTGGACGACGTAGTCCCCCTCTTTGAGGCTGGTAAAGTCCTCGATCACCACCCCTTCCTTGAAGACCTTGCGGCGTCTTCTCCGGTACCGGTTGAAGATCTCCGCGTCGGTCAGCACGACCAGCGGCAGGTCCGGCAGAATGAACCCGGCGTGCATCGGCCCGACCGGCATGTCGATCTCCGGGGCGTCCGGGCCCAGGATCTCGCGCAGCCTCTCCGCCTGTCCTTCGTTGTCGCAGACCACCACGACCCGGGCGCCTTCCGCCTTCCATTCCTTTAGCCGGGACTTCAGTACGTCCATCGCTCCCTGGTACACGCCGGAGGCCTCGGCGCCAACCGCGAGCCACCCATCGGCCGCCCGCGTGCCGCGCACCATGTCCATCGTGCCGTAGTAGGCCGATTCCTCCATTATACCGAGCCAGTGCAGGATCGCTTGTTCCGGTCCGGGCACCAGGTCGTCCGCCTCGGTTCTTCGCTGGTGGGTGTCTTCGTATTCCGCCTCGAATGACTCGGCTTCGCGCGCCAGTTCATCGGGTTCGCAGCGGACGATCAGCGTCCGGTCCGGCAGGTAGTTCATGATGGTGGCGGCGGAAGGATGGAAGTAGGGCAGGTAGCGTTCACTGCCTTCGAACAGGCCGCCGTCCTCTATGTGTGACACCAGTTCGGACGGGTCGATCGATTGCGATGCTCCGGCCCGCTCTACCCGTTGAATCACTTCGTCGCGCGACTCCGGATCGTCGATCATTTCCCGGTTCGGGAGCACGGTAATCTTGCCGATGTTCCGCGAAGACCGCTGGGTGTAGATATCGAACAGGCGGATCGAATCCACTTCGTCGCCGAAGAACTCGATTCTGCACGGCTGTTCCATCCCGTGGGGATAGACGTCGACGATACCTCCCCGCACACTGAAGTGGCCCGGCGCCTGTACCATGTCCGTCCGCTCGTAGCCGAGCCGGATGCATCGCGCGGTGAGTTCGCTCAAGGGGATGGTGGCGCCCGATACCACCTGGAGGACGGCGCCGGCGAGCACGGCCGGCGGCATGGTCCGCTGCATGACGGCCCGGACCGTCGCGACGACGAACAGCGGCCGGTTGTTCATCAGGGCGTGCAGCGCGTCCAGTCGCCGTCCCGTCAAGTCTCCCGGCGGCGACACCTGGTCGTAGGGCAGCACCTCCCAGGGGGGAAACAACGCCACGTCGCCGGGGTCCAGCAGGCTGGAGATATCCTCGAACATCTCCTCGGCGGTGTCCGTGTCCTCCACGATGACCAGCGTCGCGCCGCCCCGTTTCCGGTGCGCGTGGGCGAGCAGCAGAGACCGCGAAGAGCCGGCGAGCCCCGACACCCGCGCGGTGCGGGCGTCATTGGCGGCCAGCGCGAGATAACGCTGTACGACGGGGGATACTTCCGTGATGTCCAGGAGGGTTGGCAGGCGCATACGAGAGCAGTTCGGCTACACGGGGTTCCGCAGCCGGTGGGTGATCCGCTGCAACACGTCCTCGTTTTGGGCTTCGAAAGACCTGGCGGTAATCATCTCGTAGGCTGTAATGTAGCGGCGGGCGGCTTCGATTTTAATCTCGTCCGGAATATGCGGTATGGGACCGTCGCCGCGAAAACCACGGTCCGCGAGCCATCCGCGGACATATTCCTTGTCCATCTTCTCCGGTTCCTCGCCGCGGCGGAATCGATCTTCATACGTATCCCTGATCCAGAATCTGGAAGAGTCGGGGGTGTGGATCTCGTCAATCAACACGACCCGGTCTTCGAAGAGGCCGAATTCGTACTTGGTGTCCACCAGGATCAGGTTGTTGGCGGCCGCCTGTTCGGTCCCGAAGGCGAACAGCGCCAGGGCCGCCCGTTCCATCTCCCGGTATGATCTTTCGTCCACTAGGCCCCTGCGAAGCACCTCTTCCGCCGAGATGGACTCGTCGTGCGCGCCTTTCTCCGGCTTCGTCGAAGGGGTAATGATGGGCCGGTCGAAGGCCTGGTTCTTTTTCATGCCGTCCGGCAGCGCATTACCGCAGAAGTCGCGGCTCCCCCGGGAATAGTGGTACCAGGCCGACGTCGTGGTCACGCCGGTCAGATACCCCCGGACGACCATCTCGACCGGAATCAACCGGCATTCCCTGGCCACGAGCACGTTCGGATCGGGCACGTCGATCAGGTGGTTTTCGATGATATGTCGGGTCCGTTCGAACCAGTAGACCGCGGTCTGGTTGATGACCTGGCCCTTGAAGGGAAGTGCGCACAGTACCCGGTCGAAGGCGGAGATCCGATCGGTGGTCACAATGATCCGTTTCCCGTTGATCCGGTAGTTGTCCCTGACCTTGCCTTCGAATTTCTCGCCCATGTCGAAGCTGGTATCCTGCAGCACGAATTCCAACTGCTTCCTGAGGAGGTCTTCAGACACCATGCTTCGTGCTGGTCCTTTCCGGGATATGGACAACTTTGCAATGGTCCAGCCAATGCGTCGGGTTCGCTGCCGAATCGAACCCTTCACACTAAGGTCAGGAAGCCGGAAAGTCAAGGGCAATCACGACCTCGTTCACCCGATCGGCGAACAGGGCAATCCCGGATTCCACCCTCCGGTTACGTCCCCGTGGCGGGCCATGTTTTTTGAGTCTGACGCCTTTTTTGCTGGACACGTTTTCGAACCGTTCTATTATATTTGAGTTATACTGCTGAAGCAGTGCCTTACCCGTTCAATTCGATACCCATTCAAGCGATCTGACATACTTCATTTACCGGTTCGAACAGGAGGTTCTATCATGTCCAAGCAGGCCTATCTGACCGCGCTGAGCGTCGTCGCATGCCTCATCGTGGCCGCTGCATGCGCGGGACCGCCCACCGAGGCCATGGACGGGGCGGAGCGGGCAAATACCGCCGCCATGGAAGCCGAGGTCGACAAGTACGCACCGGCCGAATTCGAAGCGGCCACCGCCGAGCTCGAAATGGCCCGGACGCACATGGCCGCGGAGGAATACGGCGACGCGAAAACCGCCGCCGAAAACGCCATGGCGCTCTTCGAATCGGCCAGCCAGGAATCCGTGGTGCAGAAGGAGTTGACCAAACGAGAGGTCGATGAAGCCCTGCCGGCGTTCCTGGAACGCTGGGGGGAGATTTCGGGAAGCATCGAGTAGGGACGCGGCCAGGCCGCCCGTGCGCTCGCGCAGGAAGCCTCGGCATTCGCCGACTCGCTGACGGTGCAACTGAATGAACTGAACTCGACCGAGAAGTGGCACGATCTCAAAATGCTGCTCGAGTCCGCCAACATGACGGCCGACAGTTTCGCGGAACGGGCCGGCGGCTGAACCGGCGCCTTGCCGAAGTCTGCCAGGAAGCACGAAGCCGTCTGACGACGTGGTCAGGCGGCTTTTCTAATGTCCGCCTCACTGCCGGGCCGGGAAGCCGTCCAAATCGTTATTGACAATTCCGGGGCGGTTTCATAGAATCACACAGGTTTTTGTAGCGATTCCGTTTTACAGGATGGATCGGGATACAGGAGCACGGCATGAGCTTGACGGAACTTTTGGATGAAAAGGCTATCCTGGTCAACCTTAAGGCCACGCAGAAACAGGAAGTGATCGAGGAACTGGCCGAGGCACTGACCGCGTCGGGCCGGATCAGCGACAACCGTGAAGTGCTCCAGGCCGTCCTGGAACGCGAGAAGATCATGAGCACGGGGATCGGGAAGGGGGTCGCGATTCCCCACGGCAAATGCAAGGCCGTCGACCGGCTGGTCGGGGTGCTCGGGATCAAGAAGGAGGGCGTGGATTTCCAATCCCTCGACGAACAACCCGTCTACCTCTTCTTCCTGCTCGTGTCGCCCCTGAACGTCTCCGGTCCCCATATCCGGGCGCTCGCCCATATTTCCCGCCTGCTTCGGCACGACAACCTTCGAAAACGGCTGATCGCAACAGAAGACCCCCGCGACGCCCTCGCGCTCATCGCGGAAGAGGAAGAGAACATGTAGCGCGGTCTCCGTGCTGCGGTACCGTCCGTTAAGTTCACACAGAAACAAAGGAAGAAGCAGTGGCGTCTGCGTCCAGGATCGATGGCCGGGAGACCGACCAGTTGCGTCCTGTCGAGATCCGGCGCAACTACCTGCAGCACGCGGAAGGGTCCGCCCTGATTTCCATGGGCGGCACGACCGTACTCTGTTCGGCGAGCGTGGACGAGAGCGTACCGCCTTTTCTGAAAGGGAGCGGCAAGGGCTGGGTCACGGCGGAATACGGCATGCTGCCGCGAAGCACGAACACGCGGGTGTCCCGCGACGGCCGGCGCGGCAGCGTCTCCGGCCGCACGCAGGAGATCCAGCGGCTCATCGGGCGGTCGCTCCGCGCCGTTTTCGACCTGGACTGCCTGGGGGAACGGTCCATCCTCATCGATTGCGACGTCATCGAAGCCGACGGGGGAACCCGGACCGCATCGATCACGGGCAGTTACGTGGCGCTTCGCGATGCGGTGTCCTGGCTTTCGCGGCAGGGGCTGATCGATCGTGACCCCGTCCGGGACGCGGTCGCCGCCATCAGCGTGGGCATCATCGGCGGCGTGCCCATGCTCGATCTGTGCTACGACGAGGACTCCGCGGCGGACGTCGACATGAACCTCGTCATGACCGGCGAAGGCGACCTGGTGGAAATACAGGGCACCGCCGAGCACCACCCCTTCTCAACGGATCAGCTGGCCGCCATGCTCGACCTCGGCAAACAGGGCGTAAACCGGTTGATCGACCTTCAGAAACAGGCGCTGGCCCAGGGCTAGGCCACGATCATGACCCTCGTCCTGGCAACGCGCAATCCCGGTAAGATCTCCGAGATCAAGGCTTTGCTTCCCGGCGTGCGGGTCGCGCCGGCTGGTTCTTTTCCCGGCTGTCCCGAACCGGAGGAGACGGGCCGCACCTTCGAGGAGAACGCCCTCATCAAGGCGCGGGCGGTCTCGCGGTACACCGAAAGGACCGCGCTGGCGGACGATTCGGGGTTGGAGGTGGACGCCCTGGACGGGGCGCCCGGCGTCCACTCGGCACGGTATGCCGGTACGGACGCCACCGACCAGGACAACATCCGGCGCTTGCTCGACGCCCTGGACGGGATTTCAGACGCCGACCGCACGGCCCGGTTTCGATGCGTCGTGGCCGTCGTGGCTCCCGACGGACGCACATGGAGCGCGGATGGCGTCTGCGAGGGCCGGATCCTGCAAGCGCCGCAGGGCGAATCGGGATTCGGCTACGATCCGCTGTTCGTGCCCGCGGGTTACGAAAAGACCTTCGCCGAACTGGACGCGGGGGTGAAAAACCGGATCAGCCACCGGGCCCTGGCGCTCGGACGGATCGCGGACGTGCTGAAGGCCCTTGCAGACCTTCCGGACTGATGGTATTGCCCGACGTACCTGAATGGTGCTGGCCGACATACGTAATTAAGTCGGCCCGCGGATTCGTGGTCAAAGGACACAGAATACCATGACCAGATGGACCATCGAAAAAGCCCACGCATGGTACCGGGACGCCGGCGTCATACGCGGCTGCAACTACCTGCCGCGCACGGCCGTGAACATGACCGAGATGTGGCAGGCGCCCACTTTCGACCCGGAAACCATCGACCAGGAACTGGGCTGGGCCGCGGCGGCGGGCTACAACAGCGTACGGATCTTCGTACAGTACCTGGTCTGGGAAGATGACCCCGAGGGCCTGAAGGAGCGGTTGGACCGCTTTCTCGCCATCGCGTCGCGGCACGGCGTCAGCACCATGGTCATCCTCTTCTGCGATTGCTACTTCGGGGGACGCGACCCCTACCTGGGACCCCAGGACGGCCCGGTGCCCGGCGTGCACAACAGCCAGTGGGTGCCGAGTCCGGGGTTCGACCGCCTGGCCGACCGGGATGCCTGGCCGGGCCTCGAGCGCTACGTGAAGGACATCGTCGGCAGTTTCGGATCGGACCCGCGCGTGCTCGTGTGGGACCTGTACAACGAACCGGACGACGACCTGCGGAGCCAGCCGCTCGTCGAGGATGCCTTCGCCTGGGCCCGTTCGGTCGACCCCGTGCAGCCACTTACCACGGGACCATGGACCTGGAACGCCTTCGAAGACGACCTCTCTGCACTGCTGTTCGAACTGTCCGATATCATCACCTTCCACTACTACGGGGCGGCCGAAGACATCGGTCCGGGCCTTGCTCGGTGCAATGCGCACGGCCGGCCCGTGATCTGCACCGAGTGGCTGCGGCGGCACCACGGCAACACCTTCGCGGAGATGCTCCCCGTATTCGCGGAAAACCGGATCGGATGGTACAACTGGGGGTTTGTGGCGGGGAGGACGCAGACCTACCTGGCCTGGGAGTCGAAGCAGGGCGATCCCACTCCGGCGGTCTGGCAGCACGACATGATGCATCCCGACGGCACACCGCTCGACCCCGGGGAGCTGGACCTCATCCGAAGGTTCGAATTTGCCGGGTGACCGCGGATTCTGTGCGCACTCAGCGTCTTTCGATTACTTCCATCTGACACTAGGCGTACTGGACGGCAGGTCAGGCTTCCCGCCCGGCCGCTCAAGCGGTTTCGTACCGCGGTCGGTTGACGTACCGTGCCATCTCCAGGTCCAGGTGGATCCGGGTGGCCGGCGGCAGCACCACGCACAGGCGGGAATCGTCGACTTGCACCGACTGGCGACGCAACGAGGCCGGGAGAGCGGCGTAGGCCCCCGTGGCGCCGGGGTACGGTGTGTCGGTCGCCTCGTAGGATATGCCGCGAAAGGAATGCTCTGACAGGGCGCCGGCCTGCAGGATGACCCTTCTCGTTTCCACGTGGTGCAGGTTGACCAGGTGCACGCCCACGCGGGACGGTTCGATCCGGTCGACGAGGGCCGCCGTGTCGGCCGGCAAGCCCGGGCGTTTGCGGTCGGCGTCGTAGTACCGAAGCCGCGCGTTGGGGAGGCCGCCGTAGTAGATGACCTGGGGACATCCCATGGTGAGCTGCACGAGGGCCTCGGTGGTCACAGGCTGCACCTGCTGCCAAAGGTGTATGTACGGCCCGGCTTCGAGATCCGAATCGTCGGCGCGGATCTGCGCCAGGCGATGGCAGACCTGGGCGTGGGCGGCCCCCAGCATCCGTTCCGGGTAGTCCGGATTCTCTCCCCGCAGGTAGAGCAGCCAGGGCTCGTCGTGGTGCATGTCGCCCTTGTCCCGGAAGGGCACCACGGCGGACCAGTCATAGCCGCTGCGTTCGCGCAGGAAATCCATGCGCGCCCGATCCTCGTCGGCCTCCGACACGTTCCACACGTTCAGGGGATAGGTTACGGGCATGGGCTGGTAATCCATCCAGCCCTGGTCACCGTAGCGGTATGGCGTGAGGAAGGTCCGCCTGTCGGGACCTAGGCTGCGGTCGACGCCGATGTAGTGATCCCGAATGCTGATCTGGGCTGCCATCTCGTCGAAATCCGCGTCGATCCCCACCTCCAGCACGCGGTCGATCATGCCCCTCGGCAGGTCGAACCAGCCGGTGTCCCCGGAGAGCATAAAGGCGTTGTTGGCCGCGGTGATCGCGGCGAACCCCAGGTTGTAGAACCCGTGGGGCCACGTCCAGCCGTAGAGGCCGCCGTACCATTTTCCGTTGTGCAGG
>JAPPBT010000030.1 GCA_026702745.1 Gemmatimonadota bacterium | reverse complement strand
TCACCGGTTCAACAGGCAGATGGACTATGACGTCGAACGCGTCCAGGTGCTGGTATCACCGAGCACCCAAACGGTGACCGCCACCAATCTGACCAACCATGGCGTACAGCAGATCGCCGCCGACGAATACCTGGTGCTTTCGAACCGCGTGGGCGTGGGCAGGGGCATGTCGGTGGAGGTCGCCTTCCCCCGCGTGCTGGCCTGGCAGGACGTCATGAAGTGGGGGATGCTCGGATTCGTGTTGCTCATCGTGGCCGCGGGGCTGGTGGTGGGCATCCGCGTCAAGCCCGAACAGCCGGACGAACCGCCCGCCCTGAGCGATCTCTCGCCGGAGGACGAACGTAAGTACGCCGCGATCGTCCAGGCCCTGGCCGCCCTGGACGACCAGTTCGCGGTGGGAGGACTGGACCCGGACGCCTACAGGACCCGCCGCGCCCGTCTCAAGGACCGGGCGCTCCGGTTGCGCCAACCCGGGAGCGGCGATGGGTGATCGATCCGCATCCGGCGTCGCTGGCGCCCCCGGTGTCGATGGTGCCGCCGGTGCCCCCGTCACCTCTGGCGCCCCTGGAATCAGCGTCCGCCAGCTGACGAAGACCTACGGGCGTTTCCGGGCCCTGCACCGGGTGGACCTGGACGTGGCCCCGGGATCCTTCCTGGCCCTGTTCGGTCCCAACGGCGCGGGCAAGTCGACCCTGCTGGGCATCATTGCCGGGCTCGTGCGCCCATCCCGCGGCCAGGTGTTCCTGGACGGTGAGGAAATCACGAAGGACCGCGACGAAGCCCTGGGGAAGCGCATCGGCGCGCTGTCCTACCAGACCTATCTCTACGACGAACTGACCGTGCTGGAGAACCTGCGGTTCTACGGGAGGCTCTTCGGGGTGGAAAACCGCGAGGAGCGGATTGGTTCACTGCTGCAGACGGTGGGCATGGAGGCCCGTTTGGGGAGTCCGGTACGGACGCTGTCCCGCGGCATGCGCCAGCGGGTAGCCCTGGCCCGCGCCCTGCTGCACGATCCTGATATCCTGTTGCTCGACGAGCCCTACTCGGGACTGGACCAGGACGCGATGGTCATGCTCAAGACGGTCCTGACCGCCCGGAACAAGACGATCCTCCTGGTGACGCACGACCTGGTCCGCGGACTGGAATCCGCCGACCGCGTCGCCATCCTGAACCATGGACGCCTGGTGTTCGAGGCCGAGACGAGCGAGCTTTCCGCATCGGATTTCGAACAGACCTACCGCGATCACGCGGTGTAGGAACGTAAAGGGAGTTACCGCAACGATGAGATCCATGCTCGCCCAGTCCTGGCAGATCTACCGCAAGGACATGCTCGTGGAGTACCGGACCCGCGAGCGGGTCGTGACCATGTTCGTCTTCTCGCTGATCGTCGTGATCATCTTCAACTTCGCCTTCAACGCGGGGGCGGACGTGCTGCAACGGGTGGCGCCCGGCATGATCTGGGTGGCCTTCGCCTTCGCGGGCATGCTGAGCGCCAGCCGGTCCTTTTCACCGGAAAAAGACCGCGGCACCTTCGAAGGGCTGCTCCTCGCGCCCATCGACCGGGGATCCATCTTCCTGGGCAAGCTGATGGGCAACGTCACGCTCATCGGCCTGGTCCAGCTGGCGGTGCTTCCCCTCTTCGTCCTGTTTTTCAACATGACAATCCTGCCGTATCTTTCTAAACTGTTGGTGATCTTCTTTCTGGGCACCGTCGGATTCTCGTCCGTCGCCACCCTGTTCGCGGCCGTGGCCGTCAACACGCGCATGCGGGACGTCATGCTGCCGGTCCTGCTGCTGCCCGTCGCCTCGCCGGTGCTGATCGCGCTGGTGGAAACGACGCGGACCACCTTCGAGGGCGGGGACTGGCAGGACATGACGAACTGGATCAGGCTGCTTTCGGTGTTCACGGTCGTGTTCCTGATCGCGTCCGTCATGCTGTTCGAGTACATCGTGGAGGAATGAATATGGCCGGCCTAGCCACCCGCCTGCGCATCACGCCCTTCGGCCTCATCTGTCTCGTGGGACTTATTGCCACGCTGTACCTGTCGCTGATCTGGGCGCCCCGGGAGCGGGTCATGGGGGACGTGCAGCGGATCATGTATTTTCACGTCGCTTCCGCCTGGATCGCGGAGTTCGCCTTCGTGCTGGTGGGCGTTTCCAGCGTCATCTACCTGTGGCTGCGGGAACGCAGGTGGGACATCGTGGCCTACAGTGCCGCGGAAGTCGGGTTCGTCTTCTGCTGCTTTGTCATGATCACCGGGCCGATCTGGGGCAAGCCGGTGTGGGGCACGTGGTGGACCTGGGACCCCCGGCTCACCTTTTCCATGATCCTCTGGCTCATCTACGTCGCCTACCTGATGCTGCGCGTCTACGGCGACGACCTGCCGCAGGTGAAAACCTTCCTCGCCGTGCTGGGCATCCTCGGCACCATCGACATCCCCTTCATCCACTTCGCGACCCTGTGGTGGCGGGGCCTGCATCCCGACTCCCTGGTCATGACGGAGGAAGGCCTCGGCGCGGGCATGGAAGTGGACATGCGCATCGCGCTGGGCGTGTCGGCGGTCGTCTTCACCCTCCTGTTCTTCTATCTCATGAGCCGGCGGATGGCGCTGGAGCGGCTGCGCGACGAGACCGAGGCCCTGCGGGAACGCGTGGAGCATCGGCATCCCGGCACCGTGGGGATTTGAAAGGAGCGTTTGAACCGTGGATCAGAACTTCTGGTACCTGTTTTCCGCCTACACGCTGATATGGGTCGGGCTGTTCCTGTACCTCTTCACAATCGCCGGCCGCGAGAAGAAGCTGGAGGCGGAAATCGCCGAACTGAAGGCCGCCGTGGAGGAACTGGAGTCGAAAGAGGAGGGGCGGGCTTGACGCTGGCCTGACGCCGGCCTGACACTGGCCCGAACCTGACCCGGACTTGACTCGGACTTGACCCGGACCTGACCCATGGCCGATCGAACGGAAAGTATCGCGCCGGACTATTTCTCGCACATTCACATCATTCTCGTAGAACCGAAAGTGCCGGGGAACATCGGCGCCGTCGCCCGGGCCATGACGACCATGGGACTTTCCCGCCTCGTCCTGGTCAATCCGGCCGAATTCCGCCACGAGGCCGAGGCCCGCTGGATGGCCCACGGGGCCGGGGAGATCCTCGACAACGCCCGCGTCGTCCCGGCGCTGGACGAGGCGGTGAATGATCTAGCCCTCGTCGTCGGCACGACCAACCGCACCCGCGAGATCTGGCTAAGCCCCATACAGCCCATTGAAGCAGCCTGCGCCGAGCTTTCCGCCGTGGCGCGGGAACAGCCCTGCGGCATCCTCTTCGGGCGGGAAGACCGCGGCCTGCTGAACGACGAACTCCAGCGCTGCAACGTCATCGCCCGGATCCCCGCGGCGACGTCCTACCCTTCCCTCAACCTGGCCCAGTCGGTCATGGTCTGCGCGTACGAACTGTTTCGCCAGAATGTAGATGGTGGAGAGGCGCCGCCCCCGTCCGACGTGCGCCTGGCGGAGCACCGGGCCGTGGAGCGCGTTACCCGGCGCGTGCACGAGACGCTGCTCCGGCTCGGATTCGAGTCCACGCCGAACGAGGAAACCTTTCTTCGCTCCATCCGCCGCGTCCTGCGCCGCAGCCTGCGGCTGGAGCAGCGCGACGTTGCCGTGCTGCACAAGGTATGCGACGAGATCGATGCGTTCGTGGACCGCCGCTCGATATCGCCCGGTCAGGCGGAATCCTCCGGCCCGCCTGGTCCGCCCGGTCCGCCTGGCCCGCCGGACGCACCCGATCAGCCCGACCAGTCCGATTAGCCTGATCAGTCCGGCCCTCAGATCCCGAATTCGGAAGGATAGCGCACCGCCTCGAGGCAGAGCCCGTGGGCCGGGGCGTTGACGCCCGCGGCACGTCGGTCTTTCGCCGCCAGCATCTCCGCCATGACGCTTTGCGGCCATCGACCCCGGCCGATATCCACGGACGTGCCCACGATCGTCCGTACCATGTGGTGGAGGAAGCGGTTCGCCTCGATGCGCAGAATGAGTTCGTCCTCCGCCTCGATCCATTCCAGTTCCCGCACCTCGCAAACCGTGCCGTCGGCCGTCGACGTGGCCTGGCAGAAGGAAGTGAAGTCGTGGCGTCCCACCAGGGGAGCGCAGGCCCGACGCATGGCGTCCACGTCCACCGGGTAGGCCACATACCAGGCCTGGTGCCGTCGTATGGCGCTCGGGCGCCGGATGATCCGGTAGGCGTACCGTCGTCCCACCGCGCTGAACCGGGCGTGGAAATCATCTGGCGCCTGCGTGGCTTCGAGGACACGCACGTCCGGCGGCAGCACCCCGTTCAGCCCCTTCTTCAGCCGGTCCACCACCATGTCCGAATCCGTCCTGAAGTGGACGACCTGCCCGGTGGCGTGCACCCCGGCGTCCGTGCGGCCCGCCGCGGTCGCCCGGAGCTCGGACCGCAGGATGGTGCGCATCGCCTCCTCCAGGACGCCCTGCACGGTCCGTCCCTCGGGCTGGAGCTGCCAGCCGAGAAAGTCGGTGCCGTCGTATTCGATCGTGAGGACCAGGGTGCGCATGGCGGATCAGAAAAGTAGACCGGCGGTGCCGATGCTGTTGACGGCCGCGCCGAGGACGAGCAGGGCCGTCACGGCCGCGATGGCCACGAAGTCGTTCCGGGCCAGGGCCATGACGCGGAACTGCGTGCGTCCGGCGCCGCCCCGGTAGCAGCGGGATTCCATGGCGACCGCCAGTTCCTCCGCCCGCCGGAAGGCCGAGAGCATGAGGGGCACCAACAGGGCGGTCATTTTCCGGACGCGCCGGATCGGATTGCCGGTGAAGTCCGCGCCCCGGGCGGCCTGGGCCTTCTGCAGGCGGTCCGCTTCCTCCACCAGCGTAGGGATGAACCGCAGGGCGATGACCATCATCATGGCCAGTTCGTGGGCGGGCAGTCCGAATCGTTCCAGGGGCTTGAGCAGCCGCTCGATGCCGTCCGATACGTCCAGCGGCGCCGTGGTCAGCATCAGCAGCGCCGCGATCAGCATGATGACCACCAGGCGCAGGGTGAACACCGCCCCCTGGAACATCCCCTCCCATGTGGGTCCCGGCACGGCGTATCCCGCGATAACCACGGCTTCTCCCGGTGTGAAGCACGCATGCGCCGCGAAGGTGATGATCAGGATCAGGCGGAAGGCTTTCAGGTTGTTCATCGGCAGGTGGAGCGGAACGCCGGAGACCCGCACCAGGACCGCGACCACGGCCAGCATGAAGAAGAACAGCGGCAGGGCCTTAACCCAGATCAGCGCTGCCATCAGCGCCAGGGCGCCGCACAGCTTGGTGCGCGGGTCCAGGCGGTGGATGGGAGACTCGCCGGGATAGTACTGTCCCAGCGTAAGGTGCTGGAGCATGGGAGTTCAAGGCTTAACGGTTAAGAAATACAACCAGGTGCTAAACTGGGCGTTTCAGTTATGGTATTGATGCATGACCCAAGAAACGGCTAATCCAATCGATTTATTGATACACACGATACTATAGATAACATCGGGTTAAATCGAGAGAAATATCGGTGTGGTAATTGCAAAAACATTGCATATCAAATAGTTAAATATGTTTATTACTATAAGCGTACTATGGAAATCCAAAGGTTAGTCTCTCTTTCCGTGAATCGGGACGCCATAAACGAGAATAACTCTACAGATGCCTGGCACCTTAGTACGATTTACGCCCATTATTCTGACGTGCTTAGCCGTTGCCTTCCTGGTCACCTGCGGCAAGGATAGTTCGACAACACCTACCCCTCCCGAACCTACGTCCCCGCCTCCTTTTCAGCCAGTACCTACCCGTATTACAATTACGCCAACATCGGTTTCACTGATGGCTATCGGTCGAACCGTCCAGCTCACAGCCAGCGTATTTGATCAGAACAACGCGCCAATGGCCAATGCCGTCGCCAACTGGTCAAGCGACAACCAGGCGGTAGCCACTGTAAGCGATCAGGGCCTGGTCACCGCGATCGGAAACGGTGCGGCCACCATCACGGCCAGATCCGGGGACGCCTCTGCCCAGATCCAGGTAAAGGTCATGCAGGAAGCGGGGAGCATCGTCATCGAGCCGCAGACGGCTACCCTCACGGGTCTCGGCGCGACGGTGCAGTTGTCGGCCACAGTGCTGGACCAGAACGGCCAGTCGGTGTCCGGCGCTGTGGTCGTCTGGCAAAGCAGTGACGATATGGTAGCCACTGTAAGCGATCAGGGCCTGGTTACCGCGATCGGAAACGGTATCGTAGTGATTACGGCGCGTTCAGGCAGCGTAACGACAAGCATCGAAGTCAATTGCGAAAACAGCGGTAGTGAGCAGGTTACCATTCCCGACGCTAACCTGCGTGCTGCCATTGAAGAAGCTTTGAATAAACCGAGTGGCGCGCCGATAAATGAAGCTGAAATGTATGCTTTGACTGAACTTTTTTTGCAAGCCAGGGATATTGAAAATCTAACCGGGTTGGAGTTTGCGCTCAACCTGACTTTACTGGACACTCAATACAACTATGGCATCACGGATATCTCGCCGCTGTCCGGCTTGACCAAACTGGAAACCTTCAGTCTTGGATGTAACCGTTTCACAGATCTTTCCCCACTCGGGAATTTGACCAACCTGAAATACCTTAATGTAGGAGGGAATGGCTTCACGGACATCGCGGCATTGGCGCCATTGATCGAACTAACGACATTGCACCTGGGAAACAACGGAATTAAAGATATTTCATCGTTGGCCGGGATGGCCAATTTGAGGGAGTTGGGACTTTGGGGAAACGCCGTTGAAGACATCTCGGTATTGGCGGGACTATCCAGCCTGGAACACCTGGTTCTTGGAGTCAATGTCATTGAAAACATCTCACCTTTGGCAGGACTAGAAAACCTGAATCACCTGGATATTCGTGAGAACAGACTTACTGATATCTCACCGTTGGCAGGACTATCCAACCTGAGCTCCCGTTCTCTATCACTGTACCTTCAGCGAAACGACATTAAAGACATCGCTCCTTTGGCAAGTGTGAAAGCCCTGAACATTCTGTTTATCGGTGAAAACGAAATCAGGGACTTGTCGCCGCTAGCGGAACTACCCAACCTCCAATTGCTGGATATTCCTTCCAATAAAATCACGGATGCGTCACCGTTGGCCAGGATGACACGTCTCATAACAATAGATGTATCATTCAACAAGATCTCTATTGTACCAGAGATGACAGGCCTGGCCAGTTTGGGGTTTTTGGATCTAAAGTTCAATGATCTTATGGATATAACTCAATTGGCCGGGTTGACAGACCTTGTGCTGGATCTTAGAGGAAATCCGCTGAACGATTCCTCTGAAACGATCATTGATGATCTTGAAAGCAATGGTGTCCGAGTGCTATTTGACTCGTTTCTCAAGGCTGATTTCGATATTGAACTTGTCTTTCTCGACGATGTCCTTGAGTCTCAAAAAGGTCTGTTCCAAGATGCGGCGGATCGATGGATGTCGGTTATCGTGGAGGACCTGCCTGACTTTGCGTTTTCTGAAAGCTTCTCCGGTATGTGTGGAGGCAATTCGTATGAGATCCACGCCGGAGAACGGATAGACGATCTGAGGATCTATGTAACAACCGGCTTAGAATCTACGACTTCCCTTGGAAAAGGTGCGCCACATCTGGTTCGAGAATCTTCCCGTCTGCCAGCCGTCGGTTGTATTCAGGTCCGGCTTGATACTGGAATCGTATGGCAAACAGCACTACACGAGATTGGGCATGCACTTGGATTTGGTACTTTTTTGTGGCGGGAAGCCGATTTACTAGGAGATCTGTCCGGTACGGATGACCAGAGTTTTGATACCTACTTCAGCGGCGAACGGGCAGTTGCCGCTTTCGACGAGGCAGGAGGACGGGACTACCCGGGGAAGAAGGTACCCGTTGAGAGACGAATCGGAGCCCACTGGAGAACGGTTGTGCTAAGCGGTGAAATCATGCTGCCAGGTCCTCAGAGAGAAGGAGCGCTCAGCGCGATCACGGTTCAGTCCCTGGCCGATCTGGGTTATGGGGTCGACGTCACACATGCCGATGCGTATTTCGTGTATGGTAGAACGTCTGCAGAGGTGAGTGCAAAGACTGCGTCGAGACCTGAGTTATCCTGTGGCGTCGGTGAAGATCAGGAACCGATTTTCGTAGTCGATAAGTCGGGATACATCAGCCACATACTATACGATTAGGTCCACGCCAGGCAATAAAATACCCCACACAGGCGAGCATAAGTATTTTTAGGAGAACCTGTTCGGAACAGTGGTTGTCCCCCCGGGCAGTTCTGACGTCCTCCGTTCTGGTGAGGCATGCCATCGATACCCGGAGCAGGATTCCCTATGGTATAGCAAAGGTTCTTTTAAAATGACTTTGCTGGAAACCTGTGTGAGGTAACCATCATTATATCCGATGCGGCGCGGGCCTGCAAGTGTTTTTGAGTTTTTCTTACCCGGCGCGGGGCGCGTAGTCAGGTTTTGCGCTTCTTCTGCTTGGCCGCGGGAAAGAGGACGTTGTTCAGGATGAGCCGGTAGCCGGGGGAGTTCTTGTGAAGGGCGAGATTGGTCGGTGGATCGCCCACCAGGTGCTCCTCGTCCTCCGGGTCGTGCCCCCCGTAGAAGGTGAACGTCCCCATCCCGTAGTTGCCGTGGAGGTACTTGACGTGGTCGGTCCCGGCTTCTTCGGCGAGGACGACCACGGTGCGCTTGAGCACGTCGCGGTGGAAGGAAGTGGACAGGCCGTAGAAGCCGGCGATGTAGTTCACGTGGTTCTGCGTGAGCATGGTGGGCACCGGGTCGTACTTGGCCGAGAAATCGAAGAGGGTGAAGGGTCCGGTGAGCACCTTGCCGGCGTTGACCTGGTTCACGTCGATGTTGGAAAAGGAACCGATGAGCGGGTTCAGCTGCAGCGTGAAGTTCTCGAAGGCGAAGGTCTGGTGGAAGTCCAGCATGGACTGGGCATCCGGATCGACAGGAGTGTGGTCGTACTCCGGCGCCACGATGTCGGTGTGGACCGAGGCCAGTGCGATCTCCAGGGTTTCCGTCGCCGCGCACATGGCGAAGACGAACCCGCCGTTCCCCACGTAGGACTTGATGCCCTGCGCCACGGCCTTCTTGGCCTCCGCGACCGAGGGATACCCCAGGCTCCGCGCCAGGGCCTCGTCGGTGGCCTGCTGCTGCTGGTACCAGGGCGTGCGGTGATAGCTGTAGAACTTGCTGTACTGCCCGGTGAAATCCTCGTGGTGCAGGTGCAGCCAGTCGTATTGCTTCAACGTTCCGTCCAGCACTTCCTGGTCGAAGATTTTGCCGTAGGGCACCTCGGCGTATTCCAGCGCCAGGGTCACGGCATCGTCCCACGGCCGCTGGTCGGGTCGGGTGTATACAGCGATTTCGGGCTCTTTTTCAAGCAGCACCCGGTCCATGTTGTTTTCCTCGATATGAGCGTAGATCCGGACCAGTTCCGCGCCGTCGATCACCTGGAAGCTCACGCCCCGCAGGTGGCAGGACCGCACCCGGTCGGCCGTGGGGTCCATGATGAAGGACCCGCCGCGGTAGTTCAGCAGCCATTCGACGGTATACCCCTGTTCCAGTGCCTGAAAGGCGATGCCGTAGGCCTTGAGGTGGTCCTGCTGTTCCAGGTCCATGAAGATGAGCATCTTCTGGGCGTTGGCTGGGGCCGGCAGGAGGAAGAGCAGTGCGAACAGGAGGGTCAGACGACGCATGTTTTACCGTATGGGATGATGGCAGGATGGACCGGTAGGACGATTCATTGAGCCGTCATGCTAGCGAGGATCGTCCGACGGCCAGGGTACCTCGACGCTCTGGATGGTCGATTCGGTCGAACTGGGCAGAATATGGATGATCTCCCTGCCTGCATCCATATTCAGGTCCGGCCCCACGGGATTCGGACCTCCCTGCTCGTCCAGAAAGTCCAGATACCGTTCTATCGCAGGTATCGTCCGATCACGGGCTTCCTCGAACGTGGGCGCATTGCTGTGGATGCCGGGCAATGCCGGGCAGAACGCATGGAACTGTTCGCCGTCGGATTCTATGACAACGGTAACTCTGGTCTTCATGTTCATCTTCTCTTCGATTGCGCGGACCGTGCGGGCCATGCTGACCATGCGGGCCGGAGGAAGCAGCCCAGCGGCACCGTCCGCTGGTTAAAATATGACGCGGGTTTTCCCCATGGTCAACGGAAACAGATCGTTAAGGCCTGTTATTGAGGCCCTGTTATAATGAGTAGTCGGAGCGTGAACCACAATCTAGCGACCGGGGCGATAAAAAAGTCCTCTTGCAATGAACCTCAGGCGTCCTGATCGCCGTGCAACGCCGCCAGGTTGTCCACGTACTTGTGCCCGCTGCCTGTATTGAAGAGCACGACCCGGTCGGACCGGTCGATGCGTCCCAGCGCGATCATCTTCCGCAGTCCGGCCAGCACGGCGCCGCCCTCGGGCGCCGCGAAGATGCCCTCGCAGGCCCCGATTTCCCGCACGCCGCGCACCATGTCGCCGTCGGGTACGGCCACCGCGTCTCCTCCGCTCTCCCGGATCGCGGCCAGCATGAGTTTGTCCCCCACGGCGGCGGGTACGCGCAGCCCGCTGGCGAGCGTGCGGGCGTTCTCCCATTCCGGGGCGTCCGGCCATTGCTGTTCCCAGGCCCGGACGATGGGCTGGCAGCCGGCGGCCTGCACCGCGACCATCCGGGGCCGTTCCGGTCCGATCCAACCGAGGGCTTCCATCTCGGAGAAGGCCTTCCACATGCCGATCAGTCCGGTCCCGCCCCCCGCCGGGTAGAGGATCGCGTCCGGCAGGACCCATCCGCACTGTTCGGCCAGTTCGTACCCCATGGTCTTCTTGCCCTCCACGCGGTAGGGTTCCTTCAGGGTGGAGACGTCGAACCAGCCTTCCGCGTCCTTCCGCGCGGCCACCTGCTTGCCGCAGTCCGTGATCAGGCCGTCCACGAGTTCCACTGCCGCGCCGTGGGCCCGGCACTCGACGATGAAGGGCAGGGGCGTGTCCCGGGGCATGAACACGTGCACGGAGATGCCCGCCCTGGCGCCGTAGGCCGACAGCGCGCCCGCCGCGTTTCCGGCGGAGGGTATGGCCAGGGATTCCGCCCCCAGTTCCAGGGCGCGGGACACCGCCATGGCCAGGCCACGGGCCTTGAACGAGCCCGTGGGGTTGACGGATTCGTCCTTGATGTAGAGCCCGTCCATGCCCAGCTGTTCACCCAGTCGCCGGGCGTGCATAAGGGGCGTGCCG
Organism: Gemmatimonadota bacterium; assembly: GCA_026702745.1. Classification (NCBI taxonomy): domain Bacteria; kingdom Pseudomonadati; phylum Gemmatimonadota; species Gemmatimonadota bacterium. Next base: position 35,552 of record JAPPBT010000030.1, on the reverse strand, counting down.
CCCTCGCCCAGGGTAACGATGGCCGACTCGTCTTGCACGGGGAGCATCTCGCGGTAGCGCCACAGGGTCGGTTCGCGCATCGCCAGGACATCGGGGGTCAGTGCCTTGCCGGCTTCTTCGGCGTCGTACCGGGCGAGCAGCGGCCGTCCGCAGTCGGGGCACAGGTTCCGCAACCGGTCCGCCGGCAGCCGCTTGCCGCAGTCGCTGCATTCCAGATCGATGAGAAAGCTCATGGAAGTTTCCGTCCGTGGGATTTATGGGTCTCTGCGACCCGGAGCGCCTGTCAGCTCCCGCCTCAGACTCACAGGTCGAAGAACAGCCCGATCCCTGCGTAGTCGTCCTCCTGGCGATGGAACTGTCCGTGCTCGCTGCGGCCCCCGTGGTATACGAAGGCGATGCGAAGGCCCCGTGAAGCCTCGTTGTGAAACAGCAGGCCCGCGTGGGCCGTGCGGTTGACCGAGATGTCCCCGTCCCGGAACAGCCGCACGTCGCAGGCCAGGTAGGCCCGGGTTGTGCCGCCCTCGCCCGAGAGGGGACGGAAGACCAGTTCGGCGCCGCCCTGGACCCGCCACCGCCGTACGTCCGGGATGGCGTGGTTCGACCACCGCAGGCTGCCGTAGACACGGGCTGAACCGATCGTGGTACCGACGGCGGATCCTGGCGCGAAGCGCGACTCGCGGGCGCCGTACACCGTGAAGTACTCCCGGCTGTAGGTCATGGCCCTTTCCGGCCCGTCGTACCCGTCGGCCAGGTGGGCGCTCACATGGGCGTATTCGAACCGCCCGGTGTACCTGCCGTTGCCCAGGTCCGCGTGGAAGCCGATCAGGTAGTCGGCGGTCTCGAGGGGAAAGGTCGTTCCCGACCGGCGCAGTTTCGAGAAGACGCCGGCATGGATCCCGGTCCGGAACCGCAGCCCGCCGTCCGCGCCCCACGCATAGTCGGCGGCCTCCCAGGAACCGCCGATGTCACCGTTCAGCCGGTCGCCCAGATTGGACGTTATGGCCAGCCGCGCTTCGGTCGGGTCGGCCAGAAGCGGGCGGAACAGCCGCTGCTGCGGGGCGGCGAAGCGCCAGGTCCCGCCGGATGCATCCGCCGCGTCAAAGACCGGGCTGACGGCGAGGGAAAGAACCCCCATGCCGGCGAACCACGGGAACGTACGCAGGATAGTGGATATAAACGCCATGATATCAACGGGTTACGAACGATATAGCGCTGTTAAGGCTTCGTCGTGGTGAAATCCGGCATCCCGGATTCAGGGCGTACCGATGATAGGACGGAGCCCACCCGGTGTCAAGGCATCTGTACCTGCCGCGAACCCCGATGGAACGGGCATATCGGGGGTGGCCGGCTACGGGAATGTCCTTGACACCACGTGTGTTAAGCCGTTAGTTTGAGGATTCTTGGAAAATCCATGACTTGAAGACCGGGAGACAGGCAACAGTGCCGCGTAACCTGAACAGCTTCGGTGCCCAAGCCGCATTGAACGCGGGCGGTAGCGCCAGTACCTACTATTCGCTTTCAAGGGCCGAGGAAGGCGGCGCCGGAGACATCTCGCGCCTTCCCTTTTCCCTCAAGGTCATGGTGGAGAACCTGCTGCGCCACGAAGATGGCGTGTCGGTTTCCGCCGAAGACGTGGCCGCCGTCGCCAGCAGCGTCGCGGACGGGCCCTCCGAACGGGAGATCGCCTTTCGGCCGGCGCGGGTGCTGATGCAGGACTTCACGGGCGTGCCGGCCGTCGTCGACCTGGCCGCCATGCGGGACGCCATCCGGAAGCTAGGCGGCGCGGCCGACCGCATCAATCCCCTGCAGGACGTGGACCTGGTCATCGACCACTCCGTCCAGGTGGACGAGTTCGGTTCCCGCCGGGCCTTCGCGGCCAACGTGGACCGCGAGTTCGACCGGAACCTGGAGCGGTACCGTTTCCTCAAGTGGGGACAGCAGGCCTTCGACAACTTTCGCGTCGTCCCGCCCGGCACGGGCATCGTGCACCAGGTCAACCTCGAGTACCTGGCCAAGGTGGTGTTCGCCCGGGAGCGGGACGGCGAATCGATCGCCTATCCCGACACCCTGGTGGGGACGGACTCCCATACCACCATGATCAACGGGCTCGGCGTGGTCGGATGGGGCGTGGGCGGCATCGAGGCGGAAGCGGCCATGCTCGGCCAGCCGGTATCCATGCTCATCCCGTCCGTGGTGGGGTTCAGGATGACCGGCGCATTGCCGGCCGGGGCCACGGCGACGGACCTGGTCCTGACGGTGACCCAGATGCTCCGGGCACACGGCGTCGTCGGCAAGTTCGTCGAATTCTATGGTCCCGGGCTGGACAGCCTGTCCCTGCCCGACCGGGCCACCATCGCCAACATGGCTCCCGAATACGGCGCCACCGTGGGGTTCTTTCCGGTGGACGGCGAGACGCTGTCCTACATGGAACTGACCGGCCGCGACGCAGGCGAGATCGAACTGGCGGAAGCCTATACGAAGGCACAGGGCCTGTTCCGGACGCCCGGCACCCCCGACCCGGTCTTCTCCGATACCCTGGAACTCGACCTCGGCACCGTCGAACCGAGCATGGCGGGCCCCCGCAGGCCCCAGGACCGCGTATCGCTGTCCAGCGTCAAGCCGTCGTTTCGCAAGGAACTGGCCGCCATGCTGGCCGACGAGAACCCGGACCTGTCCGACGAGACCGTCGACCAGTGGGTGGACGGCAACGGACACGCGCCCGGCGAACTGGGCACGCTGACGAAGAAAGCGCCCGTCGACATGGACGGATCGTCCTTCGACCTGGGACACGGTTCGGTGGTGATCGCGGCGATCACCAGCTGCACGAACACGTCCAACCCGGCCGTGCTCGCGGCCGCCGGGGTCCTGGCGAAGAAGGCCGTCGAACGGGGCCTGTCCACCCGGCCCTGGGTGAAGACCAGCCTCGCGCCGGGCTCGCAGGTCGTGACCCGGTACCTGGAGGACATGGGCCTGCTTCCCTACCTGGAGCAGCTCCGGTTCCACGTCGTGGGCTACGGCTGCACGACGTGCATCGGCAACAGCGGCCCCGTGCCCGCCCCCATCGGCGACGCGGTGCGGGAGTCCGACCTGGTCGCGGCCGCGGTGCTGAGCGGCAACCGGAATTTCGAAGGCCGCGTGAACCCCATCGTGAAGGCCAATTACCTGGCCTCGCCGCCGCTCGTGGTGGCCTACGCCCTCGCCGGGCGCATGGACGTGGACCTGTACAACGAGCCCATTGGAACCGATCCCGAGGGCGACGAAGTCTATCTCCGGGACATCTGGCCCACACCCGGGGAAGTGCGGGAGGCCGTGCGAACCTCCGTACGCCGGGAGATGTTCCAGTCGATCTACGCCGACGTCTTCACGGGCGACGACCGCTGGGCCGAACTTGCCGCGACGGACGACGAGTCCTATGCCTGGGACGAAGTCTCCACCTACGTCAAGCTCCCGCCCTACTTCGACGACATGTCGATGGCGCCCGGCGATATCACAGACATCCGCGGCGCCCGGGTGCTGGCGATACTCGGCGATTCCGTCACGACGGACCACATTTCGCCGGCCGGTTCGATCCAGGCCGACAGCCCCGCGGGCCGGTACCTGGTCGAGCGCGGCGTGGCGCCGAAGGACTTCAATTCATACGGCGCCCGTCGGGGCAACCATGAAGTCATGATGCGGGGCACTTTCGCCAACATCCGGCTGCGCAACCGCCTGGCGCCGGGCACGGAAGGCGGCTGGACGAAGACCGCGCCCGACGCCGAACCGGTCGCCATCTACGATGCCGCCATGGCCTACCGCGAATCGGCCACGCCCCTGGTGGTAATCGCCGGCAAGGAATACGGGTCCGGCTCGTCCCGGGACTGGGCCGCCAAAGGGCCCAACCTCCTCGGCGTCCGGACCGTGATCGTGGAAAGCTACGAACGCATCCACCGCAGCAACCTCATCGGCATGGGCATCCTGCCCCTCCAGTTCGAGGAAGGGGAGAGCGCCGAATCGCTCGGCCTGACCGGTTTCGAGACCTACGATTTCGAGGGGATCGAGGGCGGCATCACCCCCCGGCAGCGCGTCCGTGTCTGCGTGACCGCCGCGGACGGCGCCACGAGGACATTCAACACCATCGTGCGCATCGACACCCCGGTCGAGGTGGAGTACTACCGCCACGGCGGTATCCTGCAATATGTGCTGCGGGGCCTGCTGGAGGGTTGAGCAGCGCGGCTGCCCGGCGGAAAGACACAGGAGCATAGCGCGCGCCTTGTAAGATAGCGGTCCGGCGCCTTAAATAGCGGCCGCGCGCCTTAAATAACGTAGATAACGAACCGGCCAGAGCCGGATTGGACTAAGGGAAATCGGCCCGTACGCGCGGGACGGTTTCCCGAAACTTTTGGAGGCAATGCGCATCATGGGAATCAAGGTCGGAATCAACGGATTCGGCCGTATCGGTCGCATGGTCTTTCGCGCCATGACGGAACGCGGCGGCTTCGACGTAGCCGCGATCAACGACCTGACCGACAACGCGACGCTGGCCCACCTGCTTAAATTCGACTCCGTCCACGGCCGGTACGACCATCCGGTGGAGGCCGTGAACGGCGGACTCGCGGTGAACGGCGACAAGATCGAGATCGTCTCCGAACGGGATCCGGCGAACCTGCCCTGGGGCGACCGCGGCGTGGACCTGGTGGTGGAGTCCACCGGGATCTTCACCGACGGGGAACAGGCCTCGGCCCACCTTTCGGCAGGGGCGAAGAAGGTGCTGATCTCCGCGCCGGCGACCAACGTGGACGCGACCATCGTCATGGGCGTGAACGACGGCATCCTGAACGACGGGCACCGCGTGGTCTCCAACGCCTCCTGCACCACCAACTGCCTCGCCCCCATGGTGTCCGTGCTGCACGAGCACTTCGGCGTCGTCCGCGGATCCATGACCACGGTACACGCCTACACCAGCGACCAGCAGATCATCGACTTCGCCCACAAGGACCCCCGGCGCGCCCGTTCGGCGGCTCTGTCCATGATCCCCACGAGCACCGGCGCGGCCAAGGCCATCGGCGAGGTGATCCCGGAGCTCAACGGCCGGCTGAACGGCATGGCCGTCCGCGTGCCCGTACCCGACGGCTCCCTCACCGACTTCGTGGCCCAGGTCGAACGCGTGCCCACGGCCGAGGAAGTCAACGCCGTCTTCGCGTCCGCCGCGAAGGGCCCCCTGAGCGGCATCCTCGAGTACTGCGAGGACCCCATCGTCTCCGTCGACATCGTGCACAATCCCGCTTCGTGCATATTCGACGCCGAGCTGACCATGATCATCGACGACAACCTCGTCAAGATCTGCGGCTGGTACGACAACGAATGGGGCTACTCCAACCGCTGCGTGGACCTGCTGGAGCGGCTGGCGGCGGTGTAACAAAGTAAGGTACGACGCAGAAACATCCTGCCTTGATCTGCGCCAGTCAGCCCCACCGCCTAATTAAAAACAAAACAGTTTAAAAAGTTGACTTTCCGGGCCAGGGAAAGTGCATTAAATTTACTATAAATTCTAAAGGAACATCCCATGTAACACGCTCTTCTCCTTCAGCTTTAGCCATCATGAACAGCATTCGTCGCTGTGGTGTTGTGATCTTTGTACATCTGGCTTTGCTCGCAAGTACAACGTGCGGCAAAGACGGTCCGACAGAGACCAGCCCGCCCACACCTCCCCCGCCTCCCCCAGCGACGTCGATAGCGACCCGGATCGTAATAACCCCATCATCCTTCACTTTCAATGCCATCGGCCAGACGCAGCAACTTGCCGCCACGGTCTATGACCAGTACAACACGGTCATGGCATCCGCTTCGGTGTTCTGGTCTAGCGGTGACGCGGCTGTCGCGTCCGTTGACTCCAGCCAGGGCCTGGTGACCGCAGCGGGTAACGGGACAACGCGCGTCACGGCCCATTCGGGGAATGTTCAGACGAACGTGGACGTCACGGTGGCGCAGGCGGCGTACCGTATCGTCATCGAACCGGGTCCTTCCATCATCTTGTCCATCGGCGCGACCATTCAACTGACCGCGGCCGTGCTGGACCGGAACGATCATCCTGTAATGAGCGCCGTCGCAACCTGGTCGAGCGGTGACTCGACCGTAGTCGCGGTCAGTCCGGAGGGGCTTGTGACCGCGGCCGGAGAAGGCAGGACCCGGGTCACCGCCCGATCGGGAAACGCATCGGCCACGGCCGCGATTATCGTTTCGGATACGGACCCGGATCCGGTGCTGGAAGCCCTGGTCGCGCTTTACAACGCCACGGACGGCCCGAACTGGACGAACAACACGAACTGGTTGAGTGAAGAACCGCTGGGAACCTGGCACGGGATTGGCGTCGACGAGAACGGACGGGTAATTGGGATAGAGCTGCCCGACAACCAGTTGTCCGGCCCTATTCCCTCCGAGTTGGGCCGGCTTGCAGACCTGACGACCCTGTCCCTGCACAGTAACGAGTTGACCGGCGAAATCCCTCCTGAACTGGCCCGCCTCGTCCGCCTGGAGTGGCTGGACATCATCTACAACCGGTTGACCGGCGAAATCCCACCCGAACTGGGCCGGCTTGAAAACCTGAAGTATCTGGATTTATTCCATAACCAGTTGACCGGCGAGATCCCCTCCGAACTGGGCCAGCTTGTGAAACTTACGCACCTGGGGATTGGTGGCAACCAGTTGTCCGGTGCCATTCCATCCGCATTGGGGCAGCTTGAAAACCTGGAGATCCTGTCCCTGGGCGAAAACGAGTTAAAAGGGGGAATCCCGCCTGAACTGGCCCGGCTTGTCCGCCTGGAGTGGCTGGATATCACCAACGGCCGGTTGACCGGCGCAGTCCCGCCTGAACTGGGCCAGCTCAAAAACCTGGAGATCCTGTCCCTGGGCGGAAACGCGTTTACGGGCCAGATCCCTCCTGAACTGGGCGATCTTGAAAACCTGCGGAATCTCTCTCTTTACGGTACCGGATTGCGGGACTATCTGGGCGATATCGGATTGTCCGGCGAAATCCCGCCTGAACTGGGCCAGCTTGTCCGGCTCGAAACACTCGATTTGCACCGGAACCAGTTGAGCGGGGCCATCCCGGAAGGGCTGGGCGATCTTGAAAACCTGCAGGAACTATATCTTTATTATAACAACCTTTCCGGAAACGTACCGGAGTCCCTGGGAAGCCTCGCAAGACTGAGAAAACTTCACCTGTACGGCAATGGGGGTATATCGGGCGTACTGCCGTCATCCATCTTTCAGTTGATGCTGGACGAACTGCGGATTGGGGGAACCGGTTTGTGCCTGTGGGAGGATGACGAATCCCGGGACTGGCTGCAGGCAAATCCCACGGCCAACGTAGACTTCTGCCGGGGCTTTTTGACGGAGACGAAGACTGTGCTCATCCAGGCGATCCAGACGTTCGATGCCTCCGTTCCCCTGGTGGCGGGAAGAGACGCGCTGCTACGTGTCTTCATCGCATCGGAAACGGATACCATCGCCCCCATGCCTCGTGTCACTGCGCGTTTCTTTCATTCCGGTGTCGAAGTTTTTACCGCGGAAATGGAGAATGCAGACCGATTCATTCCCTCACTGGTCTATGTGGGAGACATCGAGGCCACGTCCAACGCGCCGATACCCGGTTCGATCATCCAGCCGGGACTGGAGATGGTCATCGAGCTGGGTTCCACGGGCCGCCTGCCCGCCTCGGGCCGGCGGCCCGTGGAAGTCGTCGACATGCCGCCCTTCAATCTGACTGTGGTGCCCTTCTACTGGATGGATAACCCGGACATGGGTCTGGTGTCTACGGTACAGGGCCTTACGGAGGAATCGGAGTACTTCAACGCGTCGAAAGACCGCCTTCCCGTGAATGAATTCAATGTCGAAATCCGCAGCCCGGTGGCGGTCTCCTTTGATCCCATCAGTTCGGTCAAAACCCTCGACAGGGTGGCGATGATTCGCACCATGGACGGTTCGAGCGATTATTACATGGGCATCGTCACCGGTGGCGGGGGACTTGGCCGGCGACCTGGTGCTGTAACGGTAACCGAGCTGAACGATGCGTTTATGGCGCACGAATTGGGGCACAATCTGAACATGCTGCACGCGCCCTGCGGTACCCGGTCGTTTCTCGAACACGACTTTCCGTACCTGGACGGAAACATAGGCGTCTGGGGGTACGATCACAGGAACAACGAGCTTGTACCCTCGTCCATGCCCGATTTCATGTCCTATTGCGGACCGCCTGACTGGACCAGCGACTACAGCTTTGTGAGGATGATGAACCGCAGGCTGATCCTGGCTGGCGAACCGGTATTCGCATTACCGCAACCGCCATCCGGGCGAAGCCTGCTGGTCTGGGGTGGCAGGGACGAATACGGCGAACTCTACCTCGAGCCCGCTTTCGTCGTCGACGCGCCGCCGTCCCTTCCCGGGGAACGTGGACCATACCGGCTTGCCGCGGGAGACGCCGACGGAAACACCCTTTTCAATTTGAGTTTTTCAATGGAGGAAAACGACTGTGGCGAAGGTGAAAGCGGCGGTTTCGTCTTCGCGGTCCCCGTTCGGCCGGACTGGTTCGGCCGGCTGGAACACCTGGAACTGTACGGTCCCGAGGGATTCGCGGTGATGACTCGGGACGACGGCCGGTCTACCGCGCTCCTGCTCGATCGTTACACGGGCGAACTTCGCGGCGTCCTGGATGACTGGCCCGAACAGGGTGCGTCCCAGCAGGCCGCGAGACGCACATTGCCCGAACCCGGCCTCGAGGTCATCGTCAGCACCGGGATTCCCGATCCGGCAGACTGGTAGCGGTGTAACGGCGGGTTGCTGACTTACACGTCACCCGGCCTACGCGATCTACGTGCCCTCTACTCATCCCCCGGCCGGATCAGGCGGTAGCCGACGCCGCGCACGTTGGCGACGTAGGACGGGTCGTCGGCGCTTTCACCGAGCTTTCTTCGAAGTCGCTTGATGATGGCCCGCACGAGCCTCGTGTCGCCGAGGCCGCGCCGGCCCCAGATCTCGCGCAAAAGGGTGTCGTAGGTGGCGATCCGACCCGTGCATAGCGAAAGCACACGCAGCACCTCGTATTCGGTAGCCGTCAGCGCCACCGGCCGACCCGCGAGTTTGACCTCGCGGCGGTCGTAATCGATGGCCAGCTCACCGAGCACGAAACGATCCGGATTGGCCCGCCGGCGGAGGATGGCCCCGATCCGGGCCGTGAGTTCGGTCGGCGAGAATGGCTTGACGATGTAGTCTTCGGCGCCGGCCTCCAGCGCCCTGGCGATCGTCTCGTCGCGTCCGTAGCCCGAAATGAAGATCACCGGCAGGGTGGCGAGCTCGGGAATCGTCCGCATGAGTTCGATCCCGTCGGTACCCGGCAGCATCAGGTCGAGCAGGACCAGTTTGGGCTTCTCCGCTTCGATGATGCGCGAGATTTCCCGATGGTCGGCTGTCACCACGGCGGAATAGTCAGCGTCGGCGAGGATGTCGCGCACGTAATGCAGCGTTTGCGGGTCGTCGTCCACGATGAGCACCGTTGTCGGCTGGCGTCCCTCGGAAACCTGACCCGGGACGTGCCGGACATCGCCGGCCGCGGCATCTTCAACGCCCGTATCCGCGACGGGAATCGTGAAGATGAAGCGCGTGCCCTTGCCCACGCCCGGGCTTTCCGCCCGTATGCGCCCGCCGTGGGCCTCGACCAGCCCCTTGCATATGGCAAGGCCCAGTCCACCGGACACACCGGAGTCTACTTCGTTGCGTCCGTACTTGCGGAACAACCGCCCCAGCAGTTCCGGTGCAATGCCCCGGCCCTCGTCGGCCACCGTGACCGCGACGTACACGCCGTCCCGCTCGGCCGAGATTCGGATGGGTGCCGTTGCCGTCGAATGACGGGCGGCGTTGGACAGCAGGTTATTCAGCACCTGCACGATGCGTTTTCGGTCGGCGAGCACCGAGGGCAGATTGGGCGGCAGGTCGAGGAGGACGTTGTGCCGGGCGCCGGCGGACAGGAAGGTGTTGCGGGCCTGGTCCACCAGGAAGGTCACCTCCGAGGGCTCCGGGGTGACCGACAGCGTGCCCGTATCGGTGCGTCCCACATCGAGCAGGTCGCCGATGAGACTGTCCATGAGATCGGCCTGTTCATCGATGATCCGGAAGAACTGGCGTACTTCCGCCGGATCCAGTTCCCGCGAGGCGTTCAGGACCGTCGTCGCCGATCCCTTGATGGAGGTCAGCGGCGCACGCAGTTCGTGGCTCACCATGCTGAGAAACTCGGCCCGCGTCCGGTCCAGTTCCTGCAGTGACGCCAGGTCCTGCATGGTGACCACCATCGACGTCACCGCGCCGTCCTCGCTGCGAACCGGGGTGGCGCTTACGAGCACTGTCACGCTGCGGCCGTCGGGTATGGTAATCACGACCTCCACGTCACGCACCGTCTCGGAGGTGCGGAGCACCTGGACAAGGGAGAACTGGTCCAGCGCGATTTCCCGTCCGTCGGCGAAACGGCAGGTCGCCACCTCGAGTATGGCTTCAATGGGTTTGCCCGGCAGGCGCAGGTTCTCCGCGATCCGCTTCGCCTCCCGGTTCAACGACACCGTACTGCCGGTCACCGCTTCGAACACCACGACGCCCACCGGGGAAGTCTCGACCAGCGACTCGAGGTCGGCCCTGATGTGCTGCTCGACGCGGTACTTGCGCGCGTTGGCAATCGCGGCGGCCGCGTGCGAGGCGATCAGAATAAGGATCTCCTCGTCCTCGTCCGTGAACTCCCCGCCGTTCGCTTTTCCCATCAGAAAGAGGTTTCCGGCAAACGCGCCGCGATGACGCATCGGCGCGACCTGGAAGGCAAAGGCGGCCGGCAGCATTTCCGCCGAATAGCCGGTCTTACGCACGTATTCCGATAAGTCCGCCCGTCTCAGCGGCCCGGTCAGGTCGCGGAAGTGTGCGAATAATCGCGGCCAATCGGGCCATGCCGACAGTCGCCGATGCTCCTCGTCGGTGAGACCGGTCGAGAAGAAATCCTGTAGGATGTCGGCCTCGTCGACGATGGCGATGGCGCCATAGCGCGCTCCGGTTAGGGACCTGGCGCTGTCCATGACCTCCTCGAGGACCGTCTCGAAGTCCATGCTGGCACTGATACGCAGGATCGCCTCGTTGAGCGCGGCGTTGCGTGTGCGCAGCGCTTCTACCTCCCGTAACGGATCATCACGTGCACTCAATAGTCTGACCTCTCATGGTCGTCCACCACGCGTTCGTTCCGTCCCTTGCGAAAGTTCGACCTGCCGGCCAAACGGACTCGAAACGGTTTTCTGCAAACGCGCTTGCCATCGCGCTATTCCGCAAAATGCGTGAAACCGCGTGTTTGTCTCTGAATATCGCAGTCATTACAAACGTTTGTCACCAAAAAACTGGTTTTTAACCTGCCTTTGGTTTTTCATTTAGCGTAACCGGTGACGGCATGTACATGCTGCCGGCAACGGGCCAATGTCCACCAGACTACGCGGGAGAGCTCGGTCCTGTGATTGCCGGGCGTTGCGCAGTTTATCGTCTTGTGATCACCCTGGTATGGCTGTAATTTGGTATGTCGGCCTGAAACAACACCCCGGAATGAACTTCATGCAGATCATTCGGTATTTTTTCCTGAATGCTTTTCTGGTATGCTGCCTGTCGCCCCTGCACGCCGCGAGCGCGCCGCAGGAGGTGTCCGCCCGGCAGGAGATGTCCGCCCGGCAGGAAGCGCTCATGGGGCAGGAGGCATCCGCCCGCCAGGAGACGAGCGCGCCGCAGGACGCCGGTACCCGCCTGCTCGTCGTCGACTACGCCATGGCCTATCCGGAAGAGCACGCCGGGATGATCCGCGCTTTCTCGGATGCGGGATTCGACGTCGACTACCGGCCGTATTACCCCGCCATGGTGGAACGGGACGCCCGGGATTACGACGCCATCGTGCTGCTGGGCGGCGGCGGTCCGGGCATGAGCATCCAGGAAGTGGACCTGGCCATCAACTTCGTCTCGCGCGGCAAAGTGCTCGTTCTGGCCATGCCTTCCGACGGGCCCTACGGCGAACGAAGGAAGGTAAATCCCGGTGTCCACGACCGTTACCAATTCAATGAGGTCCTGGCCCGCCTGGATATCAACCTGCACGCGCTGAACGCCGACCATGAAACCGGTCCCGTCCTGAATCCTGTGGTGCAATTCGAGTTGGCCGCCGGCCATCCGGCCGGACTGGGCCTGGACGGCAGCGTGGAAGCCCGGGCCGGCACCCGCCTGCTCGTGGGCGACGACGCCGAACCGCTGCTCGTGGAACCTGAAGGTCCGCCGCCCGGAGAGGAGATCGAAGCGGAACCCGCGCCCGAACCCGAATACCGCGTGGTCCGCCGGACCCTGCGCATCCCTCCGGATGGCGCGGTGCCGGGGGAAGAGGTCGAGCTGCTGCTGCGCGGCGACCAGGAACTGCGGCCCAGCCTGTACTACCGGAACCGGGAACGGCCCGTGCCGGTGGACTGGACCACGGCGAGATTCAGGGGCAGGGTGGAAGTCGTGTCGGACGCTAAGGACACGCTGACCGTTCGCATGCCCGGCAACCGCTGGGGATCCGAATACGCGCTGGTCGGCGTTCCGGTGGGGGGCATCGCCGCCGCCTTCGCCGACCGGGAGATCCGGGAAGAGATCCAGTCCGCAAAAGACCTGGCGTCCATGCGGGACGACGAAGAGACCTTCGGCCGCCTGGCGGTGGCGGCCGCGGGACGGACCGGGCGGCTGAATGAGGGATTCGTCCTGACCGTGGACCGGCAGGTGCTGTCCGGACTCGACCGGGCCCTGCCGCCCCTGGGCATCCTGCCCGTGGGGTCCGGCACCGAAGGCCTGGATGGTTTTCTGAGCGGAATCGCGCGGTACGTGCGCGCACTGGTCGATTCCCCGGGGGACTGGTCTCCCGACCACGGGTACGCCACGGCCCAGATGCCCGGCAACCGGAAGCCGGATATCTCTCTCAACAACGTATCCGTAGGTCCGGTATTGCCCGAACGGGTACGGGTGGTACGTAGCGCGGCGTCCGGTCCGGCCGCGGCCGCGAACGCCGAATCAGTTTCCGGCCCGGTCGTTGGCGCGGAGCCTGCCGTCGTGGAGCCTGCCATTCCGCTTCGAGGCGTCTGGGATTTCGTCGCCAGGCGGCATGAGCATATGGGCGATCTCGCCGGCATGCTGCCCGGCCTAGGGATGGATTTCCTCTGGACCGTGGCGCCGGCCGCCAGCTACACCGGGGGTGCCGTTGCGACGGGCGACGTGCGCTTCGAATCGTGGGCGCTGCCCATCCTCAACCGCCTGGGGGGCACGTCGACGGCCTGGTACGCCGGCGTCAGCGCCCCGCGCGAAAGGGAGATCACCGGCGACTACGAAGCCGCCCGGGACGCCCGGGGGGACGCGGTCGGCCTGCCCTCCCGGCTGGACATGGCCTACTTGAACCGCTATCTCTTCGAGCCGGCGCGCGCCATCGCCCGGCACAGCCGCGGCCAACAGGCCCTGAAGGCCATCGTGCACGACTGGGAGCCCCATATCACGCGCCCCGCGGAGGCCTATGCCGCGACCGACGCTTTCGACGACCTGCATTTTCGGTACTTCATCCGCCATCTGGTCCGGAACGGACTGTACCACGGCGACGAGTTCAGGTCGCTCATGGAACTGGACCGGGAAGACCGGTTCGAGTGGCTACTGAAATCGGGATACCTGGAGACCTACATCCAGCTTCAGGAAGTCAACGCCGAGCGCCTCGGCGTGCTCTACCGGCAGTCCATGGACGAATTCAATCCCGTCCTGCGCCACGGCGCCTTCGTCCGCTCCCTGCGAACGAACTGGTATCGTCTGGGCTTCTGGAGAGGCGCCGGCACGCCGGAACGCCCCTTCCTCGTATTCTCCTACGAACGTCCGCCGGACTGGTACGCCGCCTTCCTGCGCGACCGGGGCGTCTCCGCCCGGGTGATCCCCGTCGGGCTGCTGGGCCTGATGGGCGGTGAAGACCTGCAGGATCTCCTGCGTAAAACCGCCGATCAAGGCGGCTACGCCCTCGAACGCGGCATCTGGCTCGTCGCCGACCCGGGCGAGGAATCGGGCCTGAACACGCCTCCCGCGGGCATGACGCGGGAAGCGCTGTTGGAGGCGGTGCGTGAGGGGGACGGGGAGTAGCTGGCCTGCTCCGTACGCTGCCTTCACCCGCGGGATTTTACTCATCTTGTACTGTTGGGAGGTAGCGAATGCTGGGATTGCCCGATGGCCCCATGCAGTTTGAAGAGGATCTGGGACAGATACGGAACGATATCAGCCGGATCCGTGAGGACATCAGCCTGATCCAGCAAGACATCGGCTGGATGAGTCAACTTGGGCCGGCCTTGATAAACACCATGATCGAGCTCAGGACGATCCGGCGACTGATGGAAGTGCACACGGGAGAAGCAACCCAGGAGGAGTTAGCCGGGGAGGTGGAGGCGGATAAGGAGGAACTGCGTGAATTCGAAAGACAAAATAAAAAGCGAATGAATCAAAGGAGAGGATGAGGCCAGATAGCCTGGTATACAAGCCTGCGAGCGGATTTTCGAACGCCCGGCGGAACGATCGCCGGGCTTTTTTATTGCAACAAAAAAAGATTTATCGCGAGAATCGAAAAATTCCGAAGGACTAATCCATTTAGACCGCGCGGCAGATGCTGGATTCAGTGACCACATCAGGTCGAGTTTCCGTTTGACGATCGAAGCGTTCTCGGAACCGCGCACTCCGAGACCCGTAACCGAGTTCCCTGGTACCAGCGCAGGAAATGAGGTCCGCATCGAAGGAGAACGGAGGATGGAACCTGAATCGAAGAGGAAAGGAGGCTCACGGAATTTCAATTGCGTTCGAAAGGTCAATTACACACGTTTGTTATTCGCTTGATATACGTTCGATCAAACCAGCATTAGAGGAGTACAGATCATCATGAAAAAGCTCATTCTCTCCGTATTCATGTTCGCCCTGATCGCGGGCGCAAGCGTCAACTCGACGGCCAACGCATCGCTGGGTGAAACGCCCGGTGTCGTAGCGACGCCGAACCTGATCTACTGCATTACGGGCCACGATATCATAAACACATCCGCCGGTGCATTGGCAGCCATAGCCGGTGGGTGGGGTTTAAAGGTCGGTCTCGGCCTTGTCGCATGCACAGGACTCGGCGCTGGTGGTCTAGTTGCTGGCTTTGCACTCGGTGTTTAGGTCCTTAAGGTAATGAGGAGGGGGCGCAACGCCCCCTCCTCGCCTCAATTGGCATTCGATCAGATTGATAACACATCGCGTTAGCTAACCAGAAACCGAAACCATAGACAATCCTGGTACTTGACTAAGCCGATGAACGAATACCGCCTCAACAAAGTCCCATTTCTACTCGCTGTGTGTTGTATACTTGCCGGCTTTGTTATCGGCAGATCGTCTCCCATGGACACGGGACCTGCCGGTGCTCCGGACCATGCTTCAGACGCGAATACCCTGTTCCCCCGCGTTTTCCTCGATGGGCATGATGAATGGGAATACATCATTGGAACGAATTTGAAAGTCTGCGCCGTGTTACTGACGGGGATTCTGTCGCTGGGATTCATAGGCATGGTGAATCTGGCCTGGATCGGACTCAGTATCGGATGGGTTGTTCGGAGTGCGATGGTATCCGGCGTGTCATTGGAGAGGGTGGCCGCCCTTACAGTGCCTCATGGACTGCTGGAACTCGCTGGATTCGCCATGATAGCGGCCGTGGGTTGCGAAGGTTTTATCATCATATATAGAAAACTGAGATTGGATGACTGGTCGTTCAGTATGGACAGGATATCACTGAACTTTCGAAGATTGACGGCGGGGCTCTTGCTTGTGCTTGCAGCCTCCATGGTGGAAACCTACCTAACCGGTCAGATTGCGGCCGGATTCAATTGAAGGAACGATTATGCGAAATCCCGGTTGGACTGTTGACAGAATCTCAACGATCGGAGTGACGGAGTCCATTTGGATCGGTTTAAGCGTTTTTGTAACCTACCTTATTACCAATGTACTGACCGTATACATGATGTTTCGCTCGATCATAGAACAGATTCCCGAACAACTGGCCAGTGCGTATGATCAGGTGTTAACGATTATGAGCATCAGCACGTCGGTGGGAGTCGTATTCGGTGACATCGTCACCTTTGTACTGGGGTGGGCGTTCATTGTCATCGCTGTAATGCTAATGAACGGTCGACGGAATCACCGCGCTTTGTTCGGCTGGCTGAGTATCGGATACTTGCCGCTCGCATTGTATTCAGCGTGTGCGATAATGTTCCTGGTGTTATTCTCCGACGCATTGACCCACGAGGGGTTGGCTTCTATTCCCACGATAGAACAATTACCCGTTGAAATCGGTAAAATGCAGGATTCGGGATGGTTTAGTTGGTTACGACTTGGTCGTAATCTAGCTTATGGCCTTACCCTGGCAGTTGCCTGCGAAGTGGTCCACCGGTTAAGTGCATTGTCCCGGCTGAAATGCGCCGGGATACTCTCGGCCTACGCGGGCCTGCACGTGTTCATAACCATGATTGTCCTCTAATGGACAAAGTTAAGAGAGACACTGTGATGACCGATCCCAACAACGAAAGAAGCTTCGACGCCGTCGAAAGTCCGCCGGATGAAGAGGGAACAATTAAGTTGACCTGGCGTGACAGACTGGTCGAGTTCGGACTGGACATGGGCGTAGCGATGGCGTGCATGTTTCTGGCCGCGCTCGTGTTTGCAGCCATCTTGATCGCAACGATTATCGTGGCGGAAGATTCGGCTCCAGGTCTATTCGAGCGTGGGTCGATCGCAGTAGTAGGTTTGGTCATCGTTTCGGCCGCCGTGGGCAACGCCTGCGGATATCTGTGTTTTCCCTACCTGACACGGTTCATATTCCGAGGTTTCGAGTTACAGGATGATCGTCTGAACCGGTCGGTCAGGAAGTTGCTGGCGGTCACCGGAATGGACATCACAGCAGAGACATTATACGCCATGAAAGGCAGGACGGCGAACGCCATGGTTTCCGGCCTTTTTCGAAAAGGCCGGTACATATTCTTTACCGACAAACTGCTGGAGAAAATGAAGGAAGACGAAATCCTGGCGATATTCGCCCACGAAGTGGCGCATATTCGCCACAGGCATTTATTCACGATGTTGTTGTCTGGGATTCTGTGGATTTGCGTGATTCAGATCATTTTGTATTTGATTGATTTCAACGCCTACTACAGTGCATTGGACGAGTCCCTTAAGGTGTGGGCGTCCGGCTTGATGGGCGGTGCGAATGTATGGCTCGTTATGGTCTGTGTCATGCTTCCCCTGTCGAGACGTAACGAATATGAAGCAGATACTACCGCGGCCGGATGGGTGGGGGTGGAATGTTACAGCCGGGCCCTCTACCGCCTGCATCAATTGAATGACCGAATGAAGGCTCCACGGAAGTTCGCTCGTGTATTCCTGACCCACCCCACCCTGCAAGACCGCCTCGACCGAGTAGCACAGTTGAACTCGAAATAGTTGAGTTTTAATACGATGAAAAGGAAACCCCCCTACATTGAAACTTCATCGACTTTTAGTTTTGACGGCATTTTGTGTCCTGCTCGACCTGCGCCTTGCTTCGCACGGGGCGGTGCCGGACTCCCTGGCGCTGTCCGAATTCGCCAGGATCATGACCGCGTTCTCCGAAGCGCCCGGTCACTTCCCCGGGGACAACTTCGTTACCAATGAATCGTCCTACCTGCACGTCGTTCCCACGGTAACCGAACGGGGCAGACGCGGCGGCGTCTACATCGGCGTCGGTACGGAGCAGAACTTCTCCTACATTGCCGCCTCGAGACCGGATATTGCTTTCATCGTCGACATCCGTCGCGAGAATCTGCTCCAGCATCTCCTCTACAAAGCCCTTTTTGCCCTGGCCCCGGACCGCACGTCCTTCCTGATGCTGCTGTTCAGCAGGCAGAACCGGGAAGCCGACACGGTTGCGATCGGAGGACCGGAACGCACGGCCTTCGTTACCGAAGTCCTGGATTACATCGAAACGTCGACCGCGGCCGACTCCCTGCAGTTTGAAGAAAACTGGAAGCGGCTTCGGCGGGAAGTCAGGCGGTACGGGATCGAAGACCGGGACGATCTCGACAAGATGCTCTACATCTACCAGTCGTTCTACGAAAAACAGCTTTCGATCCGGTACGCCGAAACCCGCCTGGGAAACGGCCTGTCCTATCCGACGGTCAGGGACCTGATGGCGGGCACGACGAAAGAAGGGGAATTCGCCAGTTTCCTGAGTACCGAAGATGCATACGGGTTTGTAAAGCACCTGCACCTAAGGAACCTGATTGTTCCCGTCGTGGGGAACTTCGCGGGCGGGAAGGCGCTGAGGGCCATCGGCACTTTCGCCGAAACCCACGATACGAGCGTATCCGTCTTCTACGTGTCGAACGTCGAGTATTTCCTCATAAACCACTTCTACTACGTGTTCAAGTGGTACGTCGCGAATGTCAACGCGCTTCCGATCGATGAGCGCAGCCTGATGATTCGATCCTACCTGGGCGTTGAATCCCATCCCAGGAGAGTCGGCCGGCATCTGTCCACGAGCACGGCGCATCACATCAGCACGTTCCTGGAGAGCTACAGGCGGGGTGCATATACCCGTACGAAACCGGTCTGGTGGAGGTTCTGGCCCTGGGACAGTCCATTCTGGTCGGGCGGCGGACACAGCTACTACCATCTGGTCATCATGGGGGACCTATGTCCATGAACGCTTCCACGGATCTGGCGGGATATGCCGGGCGGTGGCTCCAGGTTTTCTACAGGCCGGGGAAGGCCTTCGCGGATCTTGAAACAGCGCCTTCCACCGCCGAGTTGATGGGGATACTGATCCTGGTCATGTCGGTCGTCCTGTGCGCCGGAATCGTCACTTTGCCCGTGGCGCTGGATAGGGAACGGACGTTGATCGAGACCGAATTCCAGTCCTATTCGGATCTGAATGCAAATCAACAATCCGTCATTCTACGCGAGGCCGTGCAATTCGACCATCGTCAGCTCATCGGCCTTTTGATCATGCCGGCGAGCGTCTGCTTCATGGTCGCCGCGTGGTCGGTGGTGGGAAAACACTGCGGTGAATTGATCTTCGGCAAGCTGCTGCCGTACCGCAAGGTCCTTCCGATTACCGGCTATGCCTCGCTTGTACTCGTACCCGAAACCATCGTCAAGACCTCGCTGGTCTTGCTGTCCGGTTCGCTCGATCCCCCAATCCATCCTGGTGTGTTTCTCGGTGATGCGGACCCTGATACCCTCTGGAGCCTGTTCCTGCCAGGCGTCGATTTCTTCGGAATCTGGTTTCTTTTTCTGCTGGGACTCGGCCTGGCACGGACTTTCCGGGGATCGGCCAGTCTCACCTGGCTCGCGCTGGGACTGGTGTGGGGCATGTGGATTGTCATCCGCAGGACTTTCGAGCTGCTCGGTACGGTATACGTGTAGCCATTGGAAACCACTTCGGTCATGAAAAAACGGATAGCCATTGCCTCTGTAACGGTCTGCGGCCTCGTGGCCGTTCTGCTGTATTTTGTGTTCAGTTCCACGGCTCGGGACGCCACGTTTCCGATCCACCAGGTACAACACGGATCGATCTCCGAGGTCCTGGCGGAGACGGGAACCATCCAGTTCGTCAGGACTGTCATGGTCAAGCCCACGATTTCCGGGGAAGTCAGGCATATTCACGCCGATGTCGGGGATCGGGTTTCAGCGGGGGACGTGCTTGCCGTGATCGAGCCGGACCCGTCCCAGTCCCTTCAGTTGTCCCGTCAGCGCGCCCGGGTGGACGGCGCCCGGATCGATCTTTCAGAAAGGGCGTTGAACTTCGAGCGAAAGCGCGAGCTTCACGAGCGGTCCCTGATATCGGCCGAGGAATTCGATCAGGCAAGGATTGCACATACAAGGGCCCGTCACGATCTCGACATGGCGGAGCTCGAACTCAGGATTCTGGAAATGAAGGTGAACGTCGAGGTGGATTCGGACCAAACCCATGACGCCGTGCGGGTCATGTCGCCGCTGGACGGTATCGTCATTGCCCGCGCGGTGGAGGAAGGCGAGGTCGTAGCATCTGGTACCTCTTCGTATACCGGCGGCACGGAGATGTTCCGGATCGGCGATCCGGACCGGATGATCGTAAAATCGGCCGTTGGAGAGATAGACGCCGGAAGGGTCAGGCCGGGACAGGATGTGCGGATTCGTGTCGATGCCTACCCGGACGCGGTGTACCACGGCCAGGTGGAGCGCGTCGCGCCTGTTGGCGTACGCAGGCCTGGCAGCACGCTGGTCACGTTCGATGCCGAAATCGTGATATCGGACCCATCGATGGAACTGCAGCAGGGCATGTCCTGCGATATCGACATCGTGGTGGAGCAAAACGACCACGCGGTGCTCGTGCCCGCTTCTTCCGTCATGGAAATGGACGACTACAGGGGTGTGTCCAATGAACAAGGCGTTCCTGCATCGACCGGATCAGTACCCGGCAAGCGGCACATGGTCTATCGTTGCACTTCGGCGGACCCTGAATTGAAGAGGTGTCCGGAATCGTACCTGGTATCCGCCATGGTCGAGATCGGTATCGAATCGACCGAAAACGTGGAGATCCTTTCCGGTATTGAACCCGGCGCGCACATCGCACTGGATGCCCGAGCGGTTCATGCCGCGCTGACCGCGATACACCCTTAACCTTAAAGGACCCTGTCGTCCGTGTCCATACCGCACCATATCCAGACCGTGTTTGCCAATCTCGCCCACTACAGGTTGCGTTCAGTCCTGACGCTGCTCGGGATCGCGGTCGGCATCGGCGCCGTAACCGCCATCATCGCGATCGGCGAAGGGCTTCACGACATGGTGATGAAGGAGTTCGAATCCGTGCACGGCGGCACCATGGTATGGGTGAGTCCATCGAGATTCGTAAACCGGGACGGACAGTGGCTGGAGGTACCGGATTACGAACATCTCGTCTGGCAGGACGTGCTGGAAATCAGTACAAGATCGAATGCCGTGCGCCAGGTGGTCCCGGCCGCGACGCTGAACGCGGATCTCAGGTACGCGAAAACGTCCTATGGCGGGATGGTGTACGGCACGACGCCAACGTTTCCGGACCTGTACCAGTGGCCGGTTTCCACGGGCCGGTTCATTATCGACCGCGACGTAATACGCTGGCGCAAAGTATGCGTGCTGGGGGATGAGCTGGCCACTAAACTGTTTGACGATGCCGACCCGGTCGGCAAGGAACTGAAACTGAACGGTCAGCGGTTTACCGTGATCGGCGTCATGGAGCCAAAGACGGTTTTCAATGAGCGCTGGGGAAACCGGGTCTTCGCACCGATTACAACGGTCCAGAAACGGATGCTTGGCCATGAAGGCTTCGATCTTCTGTCCATCAAGGTGGCGGATGCGCGTGTCATGGACCGTGCGGTGGGCGACATCCAGGCAGCCTTGAAAGCAATCCACGGCGACGAGGCCGGATTCGACATCGTCAGCGGGAAGGACGCCATGGACCAGATCGGAGGCGTGATCAACGCCGTCAAATCTTCGATTGCCGCATTAGCGGGCATCTCGCTGATGGTGGGCGGAATCGGGATCATGAACATGATGCTGGTCTCTGTCACTGAACGGAGGCGGGAAATAGGCATCAGGAAGTCAGTCGGGGCAAGACATGTCGATATCGTGAATCAGTTTACGCTGGAAGCCACCTGTATCAGCGCTTTAGGCGGGATACTGGGGATATCGCTGGGACTGGGTATCGGTTTGGTTTTCTCGTTTGTCTTGAATCAGGTGTGGGACCTTGCTTTCTCGAGCGGAGCTTCGGTTTCGAACATCCTCGTGTCGCTGGCGATTTCACTGGCCATAGGCCTTTGCGCCGGTATCTATCCGGCCTTGAAGGCATCGCAACTGAGTCCGGTGGATGCGATGAACCAGGAGTGAACCTGGAAAACCCGAGCGAATCGGCTGCGGAGCGCGCCAACCGCGTACTATCCAAGGCTCCCCACCCGCTCCAGCCTCTCCTGCAACGTGGGATGGGTGCCCAGCTTCGCCAGGAACTTTCGCGGCGGTTTCAACTTGTCGTTGATCTGATGCAGCCGGTATAGGGCCTGCTTGTACAGGGCCGTGCCCACCCACAGGGCGGCGGTCGCGTCCGCCTGGTATTCGTTACGCCTCGAAAGCGGGAACAGGACGAGGAACATAAGCAGGTAGATATTCACTAAGTTTATTCCGGAAAATACCCACATTTTCCAGGACTCTCCGATCGAATCGAAGTAGGCATAATAGTCGATCAGACTCAGGAATACCTGGACGACGAGGGTCCATAGCAGGAGAACCAGGAACATCCAAGTCATGTGCCGGTGCCGCCCATGGGCCAGTTCGTGGGCCAGGGCCGCCATGATCTCTCCTTCGCTCATTCGTTCCAGGAGCTTGTCGGTAAAGAAGATGTACTGGCCCTTACGGAAAAGACCGGCCACGACGGCGTTGGCGGTCTTGCCCTTTATGGCGTAGATCCTTTCGGCCCTGATGTCCATTCCGGTCACGGATATCAAGTGCTTCACGGCGCGGTCCATCCGCTCATCTTTCAACTCGTTGCCACGATAGAGGAGACGTATGATGTAAGGCGCGCAGCTGAACGAACAGACATTGCCAATGGCCACGGCCACGACGACCAGGATGATGAACGGGATCGATCCCGCCTCCGTGAGACCCGGCGCCAAATCCTCCAGGGTATTGCGTATGGCGATCAGAGAAGTCACAGCAACCAATACCCCGATCAGCGTCCCGACCATGGCCATCGCCATTACCAGGCCACCTTCGACCAACTTCTCGCGCCAGTTCAGCCGGATCGTATCGTCAACAGCCTGTTCCGCCTTGGCCGGCTGGTGTTGTCCGTTCGGAGGGTCCGCCGGGTCCGCCCGGTCCAGGCCGTCGACACGTGTCTGTTCGTCCTGGCCGTCTGCAGGAGTCCGTTCGTATTCCAATGGATTGTCGTTTCCGGCATTTTGCACGCTTTACCCCCGGCTGTGTGGATCGGAGAAGGATTGGCAATCAGGACCGCACTTGCTTCCGGTGCCCGGATTAAGGCATTCCGCCCGTATAAGTTAGATTGAATGAAGTAATTTGCCATGAATGACAAACGTTTGCAAGTCGTTTATTTCAGGTGACCGGGCTGAGGGACAAGGCTGAGGGACAAGGCCGAGGGCCAAGTCACACGGTTACAATCGCTTGACATGAGCCGTTTATTACCTCTTTGTCATGGGTGCCGGAACCCGCGATCGAATTTCATCGGGCGGCCGGTGGGCAATTGGAAAAAAACGGTCGCCATGCACGTGTCGAATACCATGAATTCAGACAGGAGCGCTACCGGTGAAATGGACCACCGCGAAAGCCGTCGTCCTCCTTCCGGCGGCGGCTACGATCTACGTTCCGGGCTTGATACTGTGGGTATTGGCCGACACACCGGGCGCGGTATCGCCGGCGGAGCCCAACCAGTTCCGATTCTGGATCGGGATCGCGATGGCGTTGGACGGCCTGGTTCTGGCAGCCTGGACCATGGCACTGTTCGACCGGATCGGGAAGGGCACGCCGGCGCCCTGGGCACCGCCCGAGAAGCTGGTCGTCCTCGGCCCCTACCGCCATCTGCGAAATCCCATGAATTCGGGCATGCTGCTCATCCTCGGCGCCGAGGCCCTGCTCTTCGGCTCATGGCACCTGGCGGGCTGGATGTGCGTGTTCTTCGTGGTGTGCGCGATCTACTTCCCGCTCCACGAGGAACCGGGCCTGGAGCGCCGTTTCGGTGAACCCTACCGGCTGTACAAGGCAAACGTGCCGCGCTGGATACCGAGGATACGGCCGTGGGAAGGACCGTGAATCGGATGAATCTGACTTACCAGGGAGCGTAAATGGCCATCATCGAGGACGTGAACGGCGTGCTCAGCAGGATCAACGATATGGATCTGCATATCCGCATCGTCAAGGGCACGGAATCGAAATCCATCAAATACGACAGCGACCCGGAAATCGAGATCAACTGGGCGGTCGCGAACGACTGGGACGGCATACCGGAAGAGATCGGTTTCTGGATCATTTTTACGAAGGACTGGGTGTTTGACGATACACAGAAGTTTTACGACGTGATCTTCAACACGGTCCGGGGGAACTTGAATCTTCGAAGGTGGATCAAACTGGAACCCATTTACAGCAACGAACACCTGCTCGAAGGAAAGTTCTATATCGTGGCGATCGTCGCCGATGTCCTGATGAATGACGAGGTGCGCCGGCAGGCGGTCGAGCACCAGCAATGACCTTCCGTGAGGTGCGAGATGGATGGGAAATCCGGCTGCCTGACGTTTTTATTTTCCGGGAGATGCTTCCTCGTTGAGGATCGTTGCCGTTCAGGTCCAACTAGTCATCTGAAACAGCATCCCCAAACGGGTGCAGATCAATGGGCGTGAACACGCCGTAAAATCCGTACTTGACGCCCGACTGGTCTCCTTTTCCGGGCGGGAAGTACTCCTCGATTAGCGCAAGCAGCCTGCGGTTGAATTCGGCGGCCTGGACTTCCGACAGCCGTGCGCGGTTGTGGTTGATCGACACCTGGGAGGAAGGTCCATACATCCCTTCGGCCACTTCGCGGAGTGCCTGGTTGAACTGGTCGGCCACGTCCGCTGGGATGGCGTATTCCGCCTGGCTGTGCGCCGCCCGCTCCGCCCGGACGCGGATCCCTCCCGCCGCGGGCAGACACCGCCATTCACGGGAGTCTTCCGCTCCATCACCTACCAGACGTACGACGCCCGTCTCCGCCAGCCTCTGCACGTGATACAGTACCCGGGCATCCGTAACATCGAGGGCTTCCGAGATTTCCGTGATCGATTTTCCCGCTTCGAGGATCTCGAGGATACGCCAGCGTAGAGGATCGAGGATGACATCTGCACGATCATCTTCGATAACCAGCGCAGCGGCTTCCTGAGACTCGACATTAAAGGTGGTTTCACGCCAGATTTCCATGTAGTCGCTCCTTTAGCTATGTAGCTCACACCTCATTCAGGAAATCACCGGATACGGCCGCGATGCGGCGCTTACAATGGCGGTGGTCACGAGCCTGGTGATGTTTACCGGCGTATACGTGGAGAGCCGCAGCAGGTTATCGATTCGTTCAGTTTCCCGAACAGAAAACAACCCCTCGAACCGTACCGCTAAATTCACCTTCTACCATTTCCAGCCAGGCGCGAAAATCGGGGTGGCTTGGCGCGCACAGTCCGGTGCCTCTTAAATCAAACCCCCCGAGCCTGGTGAGTCCGGTGAGTTCCAACGGCAAGGCCCCCGTCAGTTGTGTATTGTTATAGAGCCCCAGTAACCGCAGGTTACCCAACTTGGCCAATTCGGGAGGAATCGAACCCGATAGCAGGTTATTCGAAAGTCTTAACCTTTCGAGCACCGCCAGGTTACCCAATTCCGGGGGAATCTGTCCACTGAGCCCGTTATTCTGCAGTGACATGAACCGTAGCCTGGACAGGTTACCCATCTCCGAAGGAATACTTCCTGTTAAGCGGTTGGATGTTAGAGATAATTCAACAAGGTTTTCTAGTCGGCCTATAGATCCCGGTATTTCTCCACTCAGTGCGTTCTCGTACAACCATAATCCCTCGAGATTGACGAGGTTACCCAATGACGAAGGAATTGAACCACTTAGATCGTTCTTACCTAAAGCCAATATCCGAAGTTTGGGAAAGTTGCCGAGGGACGCGGGTATCTCACCACTTAAATTGGCGTGGGCGATCTGAAATTCCTCGAGGTTGCGAAGCTGCCCGACGGCACCGGGGATATTCCCGGTGATCGAATTCCCGCCAAGTTCCAGGATTCTGAGTTCTTCAAGGTCTCCCACCGCCGCCGGAAGTTCCCCGCTCAGACCGTTGCCCCAGAGATTCAATTCTGTTACACGGTCGTCCGGACTGACGGTCACACCATGCCAGGCGCTGATAGGAAACGAACTCGCCCAGTTCGCGCCGTTCTCCCAGGCGGATCCCCCAGGGCGTTGTAGATGGCAACCAGCGCCGCCCGGTCTTTGCTGACGATCACCACGACGGGCGCTTCACTGGCACCCGACTTCACGGTAATGTCCGCTCTCCCGAACGAATGGACGGTAAGAACCCCCTGGTTGTTCACACTGACAATCTCGGGCTCGCTGCTTGACCAGTTCAATGGCGCGTCCTCGATCGGCAATCGGTTCTCATCCTGCACGACGGCTTCAATGGAAACGGATTCGCCGATTCCAAGGTACAGAAGCGTCGAAGAAACATTGATCGTGGTTGGGATGGGCTCGGTGGCCTCTGTGGGGCTGAAGATACATCCTCCCCACATCAACAGGAGCGCTGTCGTAACGGAAACTCCCCATACCTGGTTCTTAGAGGTTTTATGCATCATCTCCTCACCCGTTCAGGACTTTTTCGCGGTTACCATGTACGAACCGTACTTTCGATCGCGGAACCAGGCGGACGCTGTAGGATACCTTTCGCTGTAGAAGGCGATCGATTCCTCAACCCATTCGGATTCGACCTGGTGAAAACCCACGGCTTTCAGGGAGTCCAGGGTCGGTTCCAGGTAGTTCCGCGGTCCTATAGGCAGGAAATCGGGATGGCGCCGATCGTCTTCGGCGGTGTGGCGGGCGGTGAAAAAAGAAGTCTGTACCGCGAGTCGGCCGTCCGGTCGCAATACGCGATAGCATTCCTGGAAGATCCTCTTCACATCGCCGGTGAAGGGCAAGGCCCCCTGGCTCCATACCACGTCGAAGCGGTTGTCCTCGAAGGGCATCGCGGCCGCATCTCCAAACTTGAAACGTACCTTGTCCAGCAGGCCCATCAAGCGCGTACGGACGGTCGCGATGAGAAGCCGGTCGTATTCCCGGTCCAGTCCGATCACCGAACAGCCCCATGCTTCCGCCAGGTGTCTGGCCGGTCCGCCCGCACCGCACCCCGCATCCAGCACCAGGTCTTCCGATGAAAGGCCGATCCGCTCAGCAATGCGCAACGTGGCCTGTTGCCCGCCGCAGTGATAACCCGCGTCTCCCCTCAGTTCGTCTTCCGTGTTCCGGAAGAGGCCGATATCGATGGATTCGTCCTTGAACGCGGCCAGACGCTCAAGGAAACCGTCCTTGTCCAGCAGCCCTTTCTCTTCGAGCAGGTCGACTATGCCCAGGAGCAGGAGACTGTTGGTCTGCGTCCAGGTTTCCTGTCTGTCTTTTGATTCCATGTTACCAATATACTTTCAAAATCATCAACATGCCGCCTAATTGGGATAAGCCAGAACGGTATGAGTTATGATTGGTACAACGCGTCGGTCACAGTCGGCCCGGTTTATCCGGCTGATAATCGGAGGCATCATGAACAGGCAACATTCATACGAGGTCGGAATAACATGGACGGGTAATCAGGGTGATGGCACGAGTTCGTACAGGGGCTATACGCGGGATTACGACATCGCATGCGAGGGCAAGCCGGTGGTCAAGGGTTCCGCGGACCCCGGCTACCAGGGCGACGCCGCGCGCCATAATCCGGAGGACATGCTGCTGGCTTCTATTTCGGCCTGTCACATGCTCTGGTATCTCCATCTCTGCACGGTGAGCAAGGTCGTGGTGACCGCCTACGAAGACCGCGCGGAAGGCGTGCTGGCACTGAATCCGGACGGCTCGGGCCAGTTCGCGCGCGTGACCCTCAGGCCCCGCGTTACGATTTCGGCGGAGAGCGACGCGGCCGTCGCGGAGCGGCTGCACGAGAAGGCCAACGCTATGTGCTTCATCGCCCGGTCCGTGAGTTGTCCGGTGAATCACGAGGCGGAGACGGTTATTGCGCAAAGCCAGTAATTAGCTAGGAGCCTGTTATAAACTCGAGATAGTTCTCCGGATGAACGACTTGGAACGAACTGTCCGGATAGGCCTTGCGCCATGCACTCGGTGCCCGGCTTGATTTGGCAGGCCATTTCAGTTCCGCGGCAAGAAGTTTGCCCCCCCACTCCTCGACCAGGTCGATCTCCTGGCGGTCGTAGGTACGCCAGAAGTAGCTTTCGGCCAGGCGGCCGTTGTACAGGTTGTACTTCAATCGCTCCACCAGGACGTAGTTTTCCCACAATTCCCCAACGTCATCCCGCATGGTCAGTGGGTTGAAGTTGTTGATCAATCCGTTCCTAATGCCGTTGTCGTAGAAGTAGTATCGCCGGCTTTTGGATATTTCTTTACGCAGATTGCGGCTGAATCCACGGCGGCTGTAGAGGATATAGGATTTCTCCAGCAGGTCGAGATAGCGATCAACGGTGTTTGAATTCATGCCCAACTGTGTACCCAGTTCGGAAGTCGACACCTCGTGGCCGATCTGGAAAGCAACCAGTTGCAGCATCCTGAGCAGCTTGTCCGCATGGCGTATGCCCTCCAGCTGGAGTATGTCTCTGAAAAGATAGGATGCGATCAGTTCCTTTATATAGAACTGCCGGTCTTCGTTCGAGTCCATGAGGACGACTTCAGGATACGACCCGTAGATCAGCCTTTGTTCGAGGTGGGCCCTGGTCTGGTGCGCGGACTCCCTTTCCTGGATTTCCAGTTGTGCGAGGGGCAGTAGCAACAGGGTATACTTGCGGCCGGTCAGGGGCTCTCCGGTTTGATGAGCCAGGTCGAAAGAGGACGAGCCCGTAGCAATGATCTGGAGCTCCTCGACGTGATCGGCGAGCAGCTTGAGATTCAGTCCGATTTCCCGGATATGCTGCGCTTCATCTATGATCAGTGTACGGCGTCGGCCTACGAAGGACGTCAATTTAGCCAGGGACTGACTCTCGAGATACTCCCTGACCACGATATCCTCCCCCGTCACGAGCAGGGCGTCGGGGTCGTGTTCCCGGATGTAGCGTTTGATCAGCGTGGTCTTGCCCACTCTTCTGGGACCGTAGACCACGACGACTTTTCCCGGTATGACCAGGTGTACGAGCCTGGAGAGTTGCGCCTGAGGAATGTATAATTCTGTCATCATATTGATATAATTAACGTTAATTGTGTTAATTGACAAGGCGTATTATTGAAAAATGCCTTTGGTTTGTGACGCGAAGAGAGATCAAGACGTCGCGTCACTGGTTTAGTGTCGGCGTTCGTTACGGACCGTATCGAGTTTCATCTCGACAGGATGAAGAAGAAGGGTATCCCATACCCGAGCCCACAGCTAAATCCACTTACCTTGAAATAGCCCATTAACGCATGATTGCCATTCCATAAGCCGCTCCCGACTCGCTTTTGTAGTTTCCCACTCCACTACTCCACAAATGGCGCTCACCTGTTCCAATCCCCAATTCCCTAAAAACTGCTTGACATAACAGACAAATGTCTGTTTTATGGATTTTCAGGCGCTCGTTTTGGCGCGATCCGGTGCGTTTTGGCGCGCCGTCCCGTTTTCCTCATCCCCGGACCGAGGAGATCATCATGGCCTACACATCGCCTGGGAAGACCAGGGAGAAGATCTACGATTTCGTGCGGGAGCGTATCCTGAGCGGGACCCCGCCCACGACCCGGGACGTGCAGCGCGCCTTCGGGTTCCGTGCGGTCCAGTCCGCCCGCCAGCACCTGGAGAAGCTGGTGTTCGAGGGGAAACTCGCCAAGGTGGACGGCCGATCCCGGGGTTACCGGCTTCCGGAGTTCGGCAAGGCCAGTCCCACCCAGTTGATCGCCATGCTGGGGCGCGTACAGGCGGGCGAACTGACGGAGGCCATGGAGGATCCGCCGGAGTACATCATGGTGCAGACGCGTTTCGACGACGATGAACTCTTCGCCCTGACCGTGGAGGGGGAGAGCATGCTTCATGCAGGCATCCTGCCGGGAGACATGGTGATCGTGCGCCGGCAGCCGACGGCCAGTCCGGGGGATATCGTGGTGGCCCTGGTGGGCGACGAGGCGACGGTCAAGCGGTACCGGGAGCGGGACGGCCGCGTCGAGCTGCATCCGGAGAACGAGGCCTTCGACCCGATCATCCCCCGGGAGGACGGCGCCCCCTTTTCGCTGCTGGGCAAGGTCATCGAGATACGGCGGAGCGTTGAGTAGGACGGCCGGGCCGGCGCGTCGAATAAAACAACACATCGCACAACGAAGGAATCATCATGTCGTCCCTGCAGGATCGGGATCTGCAGGACCGGGATCTGCAGGATCTCGAACCCTATTTCACGCGGATGCCCGCCGGAAAGCGGGAGGAGCGGCCGTGCTGGTCGCGGGCGCATTTGGCCGGGCGCCTCTGCGAGCTCTCGTCCGTCCCCGGGGCCGCCCTGCTGACGGCCGCCTTCCGGCTGGTGCTGGACGCCCAGCTCGAGGGCGAGCCGGCGGCCTGGATCACGGCGACGCCGGACACCTTCTTCGCGCCGGACGCGGCGGAGAGCGGTGTGGACCTGGACGCCCTGGTGGTCATCCGCGTACCGGACGCGCGGGCCGCGGCGCGGTCGGCGGACCGGGTCCTGCGTTCGGGCGGCTTCGGCCTGGTGGTGATGGACCTGCACGCCGATTCCAGGGTCCCCGTGCCCCTGCAGGTGCGCCTGGCCCGGCAGGCACGGGACCACCATGCCGCCCTCCTGTGCCTCACCGCCAAGTCCCGCGAGGCGCCTTCGCTGGGGCCGATGGTCACCCTGAGGGGCCAGACTTCCTGCCGCCGCCTGGCGGTGGACCGTTTTCAATGCGAAATCGAAATCCTGAAGGACAAACGTCATGGACCGGGCTGGCGCCACACCGAAATCTGCCGCGGGCCGGACGGCCTGCATTAACATCCGAACGGCCTGCATTAACATCCGGGCACTGCCGCTCCGGCTCCTGCTGAGGAGCCATCCGCAGTGGCGGAAACGGCCGGTGGCGGTGGTGGAAGAGGATAAGCCCCTGAGTCCCATCCTGTGGCTCAACGCCGCGGCCGTCCGGGGCGGGATCCGGCCGGGCATGAAGTACGCCGCGGCCCTCTCCCTGGACCGCGGCCTGTGCGCCGGGACGGTTTCGGAGGAGGAGGTCGGGGCGGCGGTCCGGCAGGTCCACGGCGCGCTGGGCCGTTTCAGCCCCCGGGTGGAGCCGAGCGCCGAGGAGCCGGGGATCTTCTGGGTGGACGCGGGAGGCCTGGACCGGCTCTACGCGTCGCTCGAGGACTGGGCCGGGCAGATGCACGCCGCCCTCTCCGGGCTGGAACTGCCGGCGAGCATCGCGGTCGGTTTCGGCCGCTTCGGCACCTATGCCGTCGCCAAGGCGAGGGACACGGTGGCCGTGCTCCCCACCGTGGCGGCCGAGGAAGCCGAGAGCCGAAAGGTACGGCTGCTCGATCTGCAACTCGAGCCGAAGCTGCGGGAAAGGCTGGACAAGCTGGCCGTGTATACCGTGGGGGATTTCCTGGCCCTTCCCGGGGAGCGGATCGCCCGGCATCTCGGCGAGCAGGCCCGGGCCCTCTACCGCTTCGCGGCGGGAGACCGGTCCCTGCCCCTGCAGCCGCGGGGCCTTTCCGAACCGCTCCGCGCCCGGATGGAACTGGACGCGAACGAATCGGACGCCCGGGGCCTCCAGTTCCGGGTGTCCCAGCTATTGGCGCCCCTGCTGAAGGCCGCGGGCGAAAGATACCAGGCGGCCGCCGCCCTCCGGCTGGCGTTCCGGCAGGAGAACGGCACGCGCCACAGCTGCCGGGTCCAGGCGGCCGAACCGACGCTGGATGCCAGGGTCCTGCTGGAACTGGTGGGCCTGCGCCTGGAAACGATTTCCTTCCCCTTCCCCCCGGTGGAGTTGGCTCTCGAGGTGGAGGGCGTGCCCGTCACCGCTGACAAGTTGAACCTCCTGCAGGAGAATCCGGACCGCGACACCGGCTCGGCCATGCGGGCCCTGGCGCGGGTCCGGGCCGAGTTCGGCCCCGGTTCGGTCCTCACGGCGCAACTGGCGTCGGGGCATCTCCCGGAAGCCCGTTTCGGGTGGCAGCCCTTCGGCAAGCTCGCCGCGGCCTCCCCCCGGCCCGTCACCGTGCGCGCCCTGGTGCGCCGCGCCCACGCCAGTCCCCGGCTCCTGGAAGGCCAGCCCGTGAACTGGCAGGCGCCTTCGGGCCCCGGCCCGCCCCCGGAGCACCTGGTCAGCGGCGAATGGTGGGTCCGGGAGGTCCGAAGGGATTACCGTTTCGTCGACACCGCGCGGGGCGAAACCCTCTGGATCTACTACGACCACGGGAGCGACCGCTGGTACGTCCAGGGCCGGGTGGAATGATGCGGGAACGCGCGGAGCCGGCGCCCTCGAATGGATTTGCGTCTCCAGACCCGCCCCGGCCCGGCGCGGAGCCGGCACCTTCGAACCCCACGCCCCCGGACGGCGCCAGCACCTACGCGCCCCTCTGGTGCAAGAGCAACTACTCCTTCCTGGAAGGGGCCAGCCATCCCGAGGAACTGGTGGAGGCCTGCCGGAGCCTGGGGCTTCCCTCCCTGGCCCTCACCGACCGCAACGGGGTGTACGGCATCGTGCGGGCCCACGTCCGCGCCCGGGAACTGGACGTCCACCTGGTCGTGGGGTCGCAGGTCAGCCTCCGGGACGGCTCGGAGATCCTGCTGCTGGTCCAGGACCGGGAAGGCTACGCCCACCTCTGCCGGTTGCTGACCGCCGGGCACCTGCGCGGCGCCAAGGGGAACTGCCGGGTGAGTTGGGAGGAGGTGTGCCGCCACAGCCCGGGGCTGATCGCCCTGTGGATCGGGGGAACGGGGTCGGCTGGCATCGGGCCGGCTGTCTCCGGGAACGCCAGCCCGGCTGGCCGCGACGACACGTCCGCCGTCGTCGCGTCGGGCCCGGACGCCGGCGCGGCCACCTCGAACCTACCGGGCCCGCCCGCCCCCGCCCCTTTCCCCGAACCGCTCCGCGCGGCCTTCGAAGGCCGCCTGTACGTGGTCCTGGCCCGGCACCGCCGGGCGGAGGAGACCCTGAAGGAGATCCGCCTGCGGGAACTGGCGGCCCGGTTCGGCCTGCCCACCGTGGCCGCCGTGGAGGTCCTCTACCATACGCCCGGACGGCGCCCCCTGCAGGACGTGCTGACCTGCATCCGGGAGGGCGTGACCCTGCCCGCGGCCGGGCGGCTCCTCCGGCCGAACGACCAGCACGCGCTCAAGGGGCCGGAGGACATGGCCCGCCTCTTCGCCGACGACCCGGCGTCCCTCGAACGGACCCGCGAGGTGGCCGCCCGCTGCACCTTCTCCCTCGGGGAACTGCGCTACCGCTACCCGCTGGAGCGCCTGCCGAAGGGAAAGACGTCTTTCCAGTACCTGGAGGAGCGCACCTTCGAGGGCGCGGCCCGCCGCCTGGGCGGCAAGTTCGAAACGCAGGTCCCCCAGCTGAAGAAGGAACTCGCCCTGATCCGGGAGCTGGAGTACGAGGGGTATTTCCTGACCATGCACGAGATCGTGGAGTACTGCCGCCGCGAGCGCATCCTCTGCCAGGGCCGCGGGTCGGCGGCCAACTCCGCCGTCTGCTTCGCCCTGGGCATCACGGGCGTGGACCCCACCCAGGTGAACCTCCTCTTCGAGCGTTTCATTTCCAGGGAAAGGGCCGAGCCGCCGGACATCGACCTGGACATCGAGCACAACCGCCGGGAGGAGGTGATCCAGCACGTGTACAAGAAGTACGGGCGTACCCACGCCGCCATGGTGGCCAACGTGGTCCGCTACCGCCACCG
This sequence comes from Gemmatimonadota bacterium, assembly GCA_026702745.1. Classification (NCBI taxonomy): domain Bacteria; kingdom Pseudomonadati; phylum Gemmatimonadota; species Gemmatimonadota bacterium. The sequence continues at coordinate 1,830 of JAPPBT010000030.1, read as the reverse complement.
GTCCGCCATCCGGGAGGTGGGCAAGGTCCTCGAGATCCCGGCCACCGGCCTGGACCGCCTGGCCCGGCAGGTGTCCCACGGGCACTGGGACGAGGACTTCATCCGCCAGGCCGGCCTCGACCCGGAGAACCCGGCCCTGCGCCACCTGGCCGCCCTGGTGCTGGAGATCCAGGACTTCCCCCGCCACCTCTCCATCCACCCCGGGGGCTTCCTGCTGGGCCACCACCCCGTCCACGAACTGGTGCCCATCGAGAACGCCACCATGGAGGGGCGGACGGTGATCCAGTGGGACAAGGAGGACGTGGAGGACGCGGGGCTGTTCAAGGTGGACCTCCTGGGCCTGGGCGCCCTCAACCTGCTGCACCTCGGCTTCGACCTCCTGCGGCGGCACCGCCGGATGGAGCTCTCCCTGGCCACGCTCCCCCGGGAGGACGCCGCCACCTTCGACCTGATCTGCCGCAGCGACACCGTGGGCGTGTTCCAGATCGAGAGCCGGGCCCAGATGGCCATGCTCGGGCGCCTGAAACCCCGCACCTACTACGACCTGGTGATCGAGATCAGCATCGTCCGCCCCGGGCCTATCACGGGCGGCATGGTCCATCCCTACCTGCGGCGGCGCAACGGAGAGGAAGAGGTCACCTATCCCCACGAAAGCCTCGTGCCCGTCCTGGAGAAGACCCTGGGCGTGCCCCTCTTCCAGGAGCAGGTGATGCAGCTGGCCATGGTGGCGGCGGACTACACCCCCGGCGAGGCCGACCAGCTCCGGCGGGACATGGCTGCCTGGCGGCGGTCGGGACGGATCGAGCGGCACCGGGAACGGCTGGTCTCGCGCATGATCAAGAAAGGCATCGCGGAGGAATTCGCCGAGCACGTCTTCATGCAGATCCGCGGTTTCGGCGAGTACGGCTTCCCGGAGAGCCACGCCGCCAGCTTCGCCCACATCGCCTACGCCACCGCCTACCTGCGCTGCCATTACCCGGCGGAGTTCACCTGCGCCTTGCTGAACGCCCAGCCCATGGGGTTCTACTCGCCCTCCTCCATCGTCAACGACGCCCGGATACACGGGGTGGAGGTGCGCCCGGTGAGCCTGCGCCGCAGCCGCTGGGACTGCACGCTGGAAGAGATCGCGAGGGAAGGTGGTGGTGGCGCGGCCGGAGCGGGTTCGGGCCGCGGCGCGGTCGGCGAGGACAGGGGTGGTGGCCCCGCCGGAGCAGGCGGCCGCAAGCCCCGCCTCCCCTTCGCGGTCCGCATGGGCCTGCGCTATGTCCGCGGACTGGGGGAAGGGGACGGCGCGCGGCTGGAAGCGGCCATGGCGCAGGCCCCTTTCCGCGATATCGCCGACGTCGCTCGGCGGAGCGGCCTGAGCGAGGACAAGCTTGAGTCCCTGGCTGAGGCGGGCGCCTTCGCGTGCTTCGGCCCGTTTGGCCCGGACCGCCCGGACCGCCGCGGCGCCTTATGGCAGGTCCTGGGGACCGAAACCGGCGGTCCGCCCCCCTTGCCGCTGAAATCCCGCGGCGCCCAGCCCCGCTTCCAGTCCCTGAACAGCCTGGAGACCATCCTCTGGGACCACCAGGCCGCCGGCCACAGCGTGCAGGGCCACCTCCTCAAGCCGCGGCGTGCGGAACTCGCCGCCCGGGGACTGCCCACCGCCCGGGAACTCAACGGCATGCCGGACGGCCGCTCGGTCCGCTACGTGGGCCTGGTCATCTGCCGCCAGCGCCCCGGGACCGCCCAGGGCGTCACCTTCATGACGCTGGAGGACGAGACCGGCTTCGTGAACCTGGTCATCTGGGAGAAGGTGTTCGAGCGCAACGCCCTGCTGGCCAGGAC
>JAPPBT010000029.1 GCA_026702745.1 Gemmatimonadota bacterium | reverse complement strand
GCGACAAGGGCGATCCGGGTGAACCTGGCGCTGATGGTGCACCGGGCGAGCAAGGCCCTCCTGGTGAAAAGGGTGACACCGGTGACACGGGTCCGATGGGCCCTCCGGGTGAATCCGGAGTTCCGGGTGATCTTCCTGGAAACATTCTGGCTGCCGTTCACCATGTCGTCGTTTTCGAAGGTACTGAAGCGAAGAAAGATGCTCGTAAGTTCTTTGCCAATCAGAGTTTCTCCGGAACGGAAGGAAACGGCGAGGAAATCAGGGATGCCGCAGTGTTGGTTGATGGCACGTTGACTTTCAGCGCCGTTGCGGCTGCACAGGACGGAAGTGTTGTTCCCGTAATGTTTTCGGCCGAGTTAGATGATCCCGTTCTTGGTATGGTGGATGAAGTCTCGCCGGGCACCTGGACGGTTACTGGTGTCAGAAGGGGAAGCACGAAGTTTATCGTGAAGGCCGCTGACCGTGGCATCAAGATCGAGATTCCCCTCCATGTTCATAACGTGGTCAAGGGTATCGTGATCATGACGACCGACGAGACCTTCGCCGAAACCGTTAACAAGGGTACCCCTGTTGAGATCGCGGCAACGGCCTATGATGCAGCTAGCGGCGATGACAAGACCACCAACAGCGGTAACGAGGTTTCAGGCGTGACGTTTGACTGGTCGAGTTCCAATACAAGCGTTGCGACCGTGGACGCCAAGAACAATGCAATGCCCACGATCAAGACGCATGCAGCCGGAACGGCCAAGATCACGGCGAGTATCGGCGACGTAAAGAGCAACGAGATCACGATCAACGTGTTCACTGTCGAAGAGCCTGAAAGACGCCTTATCGTCAGTACCGCCAATGCGCCATTTATGCGTTATTTAGATAACGACGCAAATGACGATGGCACCGCTGACGATACGGTCATTACAGCTACGGCCGATACCACCGATAACACGGCGTCCGATATCGTCATTACAGTCGCTGTGCAACACAGAGTGCTTGATGCCACCGCCGGTAGTCCGACCTTGGGTCAATTGGTGTGGCGGAATGTTGGTGACGCTGCGGCGATTCAGGTCGGCGTTGCAAGCTCCAATACCGATGTACTGGCAATTGTTGGTCCCGCTACGGTGACGACGGGAACTGGTGGTACAATATCGTTGACGATTTCTGCAGGTAACGCCACTGACTCCGCAACCAATTCATCTCAAGGCAACGCAAAAGCAGTCGGAATGTCTTTCGTGACGTTTAGCGAAACCTTCTCGGCGTCAAAGCGCGCCCAGGTGACGTTTACGGAGAAGGCCGGCTCTGGCGGATAGGGACGGAAGCCGCCCAGTTTGGAATCCGGGATAATCCGGGTCCCGTAGACAGGGCGCTGACAGAGTCCTGCGGCGAGATGGGGTGCCTTCCCGGGCACCCCATCAGACCACGTTTCGGAATGGCCCCCGGAATTATCCCGACAGGGCATATCAACTGCATTCCGCCCTGCATTATTGTCGGTCATCTCGTTACGTCTTCCCGGTCGACCCGAGTAGGAGCCATCGGCCACTGAAAAGGGCGATCGGCACTTTTAAAAGGAAAGCCCCGTTGCAGGTACGGGGCTTTTCTGTATTCAAGGAAGGAACTCAATGGTCCGATCCCCTGAAGAAACGCGGACGGTGTACAATCGTTACCGTGCGGTTCATTCCCTTGACCCTCCCAGAGCCGTCCGGTTACTATTCAGGGTGACGAGATCTACAGTCTTCCATGTTTTACCACAGGTGTCAAAAAGGCTGTCGATGCCATCAGTCCGTACCAGTCTATCGTTCATCCCGGAGCTCTGAATACCATTGCGAACCCTGTTCATCGGCGACATTCACGGCTGCGCCCGTGAGTTCGAACAACTGCTTTCCAAACTGGCATTCCAGCGGGATACGGACCTCCTGTACCTGACCGGCGACGCCTTCAGCAGGGGACCCGACCCCGTCGACGTATGGAAGCTGATCAAGGATACGGGCGCAAGGATGGTCCTCGGCAACCACGACTACCGTCTTGCGGACCGTCTTCGCCGGCACCTGTCCGGCGCCGCGGTTCCCACGCGGAGTCCCAATACCCTTCAGACCCTGGAAGCCCTCGCCCCTTGCGCCGACACCCTGATCCCCTGGCTGGAATCCCTTCCACTCTGGATCGACGAACACGCATTCCTGCTGGTCCACGCGGGCATCAATCCCGAAAAAGGCTTTCACGGCACGACCACGGAGGAGTTCCTCGTCATCCGGACCTGGCCGCCCGTGGACGGCATCGTGGGACCCCGTTGGCACGACGCGTACGATCCATCCGGCAAACTGGTCATATTCGGCCACGACGCACCCGGCGGCCTCGTGATCAAGCGCCGGGGCGACGGCTCGCCCTACGTGATCGGCCTGGATTCGGGATGTATCTATGGCGGACAGCTAAGCGGGTACGTGTTGCAGGAAGACCGGCTGGTGCAGGTCGAATCCAGCCATCCCCGGAGCGAACGACCGGATTCAGGACCCTCAACGCTGTCTTGAGTCGCGCCTGGTTGATGCTCAAAACCCATCTTGCCATCATAAAAGTTTTTTTCCTTCGAGAATTAGCGAGAGTTTCTTGGCTAATACGTATAAAGGACCATTTTCGGGGAGGAAACAATGACATCGAGATCCTGGCAAACCGTTTGCTTAATCGTGTACGCCGCGAATTACATCCTGACAGTCATCTTCCTGATCAAGATATGGCAGCTTTTCTAGGTAAAGGGCAGGCAAGACGCAAGGAGGTAGGCTGAAATCATGTCTACTGAAAGCACAAACCACGAAGTCCGGATCGGACGCCTGGAACGCATCATCGAACAGATAGACAAGCGCCTGTCCCGTATCGAGACGGTAGTGATCGGCCAGTTGGTCATGACCGTTGCGATCCTCATCAAGTTGTTTATCTCATGAGCCTATACTCAGGTATACATCAAAAGTACGACCCAAAAAGGAATAGAAAATGGAATCGTTACCTTCGTGGCTGCCTGCGGTTGCTGCCGTACTATTGATCGCTGTTATCGGCACTGTAGGAAAACTGTGCCTTTGGATGGGGAAGAGAGAGGGAATTGAAAGTGGTATCATTACGACGCTTGAAGACATCAAAGAAGACATCCGAGTGATCCGGACTACGATCGCGGACCTTGTAACCGCCAACGATTCCAAAAGCCGTCAATAAGTACCAGGAACCACGGTCATCGCGGGCACACAGCGAACTATATTGGGAGGGAATGGAATGTCCGAGTCAGGTTGGTGGGAGCGCCACGGCGCGGTCTTTACATCGGTAATCACCCTTATCTCAGTATTAACGTATTTACACGTTTCATTAAATGACATAAGGGATGAGTTAAGGAGTGAAGTGGGTAGCTTGAGAAACGAAATGAGTAGCTTTAGGACTGAAATCAAAGCGGAAATCAAGGATTTGCGGGCGTCGTTGGACCGGGTGGAGACAAAGGTCGATGAGGTCAGGGAATACTTGAGATTCAACGCTTCCGCGCCAAACGACGAACTACCCCCAAAGGAGTAATCAAAGATCATCAGATCACACTGGCCGAGCGCATAGGCTACTACTGCCGATCAGGCATTCAGACGTGCCAGATGTAAAGATCCCGGTTGGCCAGCGGAAGATCCACCCAGGCGCCCCCGCGCCGGTGGCTTTCGGCGACGGTGATGCAGGCTTCCGTGATGTGGTGGGCGATCTCGACGTGGCCGAGGCTTTGATCACCCGTCTCGTGCGCGCGGACGAGATCCTCGAGGCAGGAAACGACGGTGCTCTTCGGTGTGACGAATTCGAACGGCACCTCCTCCCAGGCGCTTCGGCCTTTGCGGTCATCCCGTCCATCGAGCGGCGCCCGCCGCAAGGAGGCGCCGGCCCCGTTGTTCAGCGAACGGATGGTTCCCTCGGTCCCGATGATCTCGTACTCCCATCCCGCCGCGGGGATCGACCATGCGCGGACACCGTTCTCGAATTCGAGTTCGTACGTCGCGATCGGATCGTAGGGGATGTGATCGCCTTCTATGACGTAGTCCCGGGGATCGATCTCGCCGCGCACGGACCTGATGACGGGATCGCCGATCAGCCAGGAGAGCGTGTCGATGGAATGGATATGCCCGTGCATCAGGGATGACCGCGCGTAGTGGACGGCCGTCCTGGGTTCGCCCACGTCGCCCCGCAGGACCGCGTCGCGCACCACGCCGTACCGGTTGTCGAACCTGCGCAGCACGCCCGTATTAAACACCGTTCCGTTCTTCAACACGGCGTCGAGGATATCGTCGGCCGCCGCCATGGAACTGGCCATGGCCTTCTCCACGTAGAGCATGGGCACGCCCATTTCCGCCAGCGCGACGGCCAGCTCGGCATGGGAATCTCCGCGGAAAGACGAATCGGGCGCTTCCCGGGCCGGTTTCTGCAGACCCGATGCGGTGGTACACACGGCAACGATGTCGGGGCCCTCCTCCCGGACCATGTCCCGGAAATCCTCGAACAGCGCGCTGACGCCCCAGCGCCTGGCGAAGTCCTCCCTGCGCTCGGCGCGCAGGTCGCAGCCCGCGGCGATCTCCAGCCGTTCGCTCGCCCTGCAGGCCGACGCGATAGAATAAGGCAGGGGCGTATGTCCCTCGTCGTCGATCGTACTGCCCATGCGGCCCAGCCCTATGATTCCTACTCGATAGGTTTTCATAGTGTGATCTTGTCCGTATGGCTATGTGGTTGGGAAATGACGAGGAAAATGAGTTCTTCCTCGCCGGTGTTTTCCAGTCGATGCGGCGTTTTCGGGGGAACATGCATGGCCTCTCCTCGAGGTACCCTGTAGGTCTCCTCCCCCAGTTGAATAGTGGCAACACCCTGTAGTACATAGAACAGCTGTTGCGCTTTTCGGTGAAAGTGCATCTCCTCCACGCCGCCTTTGGGCACCCTTTCTTTGATTACGCTCAAAGATGCCGTGTTCAGCAGGTGCCATCCATCGCAGTCGTTACCCCATTTGTAGTGTTTCGAGTGATCCGGCTTTATGACCATGATTCGACCCTGCCCATGTATCAACGTACCCCTGCAATTACATCGCATGCAAACACGCTATGTTGCTCGGATTGAAGATAGAACCGGGCCGGCAACAAGGCAAAAACTATCTCAGGCTCCTCGCAGCGGCACGGCCGACCCGCACGGCCGTTCGGCACGGGCGTGTGGCACCGGCGAATTGTATTGACAGGCCGGTGGTGCCGGTTTAGCATGGCCTTACCTCTTTCCCCCTTAAAACCACGCTGGTCACCATCAAAGCTTAAGCAACTTCAGGAGACGGATCATGGCGTCGCTACCCACCACGAACAAGGGCTGGCTCGAACTCGGCAACCAGTACCTTCTGCGTCATCCGATGCGCACCGCGCCGCTGGTTCCCGAACGCGGTGACGGGCTCTACATGTGGGACGTGGAAGGCCGGCGTTTCATCGATTTTCAATCGGGGCAATTATGCGTAACGCTGGGCCATTCCCACCCGGATTACGTGAAGGCCCTCTGCGACCAGGCCCATAAGATCATCCAGGTGGGTACGACCTTCATCGCGCCGTCGGAGGTGCTGCTGGCCAAGAAGATGGCCGAGATCGCGCCGGACCCGCTGCAGAAGTCCTTCTTCGCCTGCACGGGATCTGAATCCAATGAAATGGCCCTGCGCCTCGTGCGGAAGTACACGGACCGCTTCGAGGTGATCGCCCTGATGCGCGGCTACCACGGCCAATCCTACGGCAGCGCGTCCATCACCGGCCGGGGCGGCATGCTTCGGGAAGGATACGGTCCCATGCCCACGGGCGCTTCGTTCATCCCTACGCCCTACGAATACCGCTGCCAGTTCTGCCGGGACGATGCCTGTTGCAACCTGGGATGCGCGGACGCGGCGGAGAACGTGATCGACTCGTCCACCTCCGGTCGGCCCGCGGCCTTCTTCTTCGAACCGCTCATGAGCGCGGCGGGACAGATCGTGCCTTCGAAAGAGTGGATCCAGCGGATCGTGGAAATCTGCAAGGAACGGGACATCCTGACCGTGGCGGATGAAGCCCTGACGTGCTTCGGACGTACGGGCAAGTGGTTCGCCTTCGAGCACTTCGATTTCGTGCCCGACATCGTGACCTGCTCCAAGGGGCTTGGAGGCGCCGTGCCCCTCTGTGCGGTGATGACCAGCGAGGAGATCGCGGACGCCGCGGTGGCGAAGGGATTCATGCCCTTCTCATCCCACGCCGGAGACCCGCTGCTCTGCGAGACCGGACTGGCCAATATCGAGATCGTCGATCGTGAGAACCTGGTGGAAAACGCCCGGGTCGTGGGCAACTACTTCATGGACCGGCTCAAGGTGATGGAGGAAACCTACGAGATCGTGGGCGAGGCCCGGGGGCTGGGCCTGTGCCTGGGGCTCGAACTGGTGACGGACAAGCAGAGCCGGGAGCCCAATTTCGAAGGCGCCGCCCTGGTGACGGAGTACTGCTACGAAAACGGTCTCTGGCTGCCCATCGTGCCCAGGATGCTTGACAAAGATCCGCTCAGCCTGCGCTTCATGGAGCTGTCGGGTTCCCAGGTACTGCGGTTCATGCCGCCGATCACCATCACCGAAGCCCAGATCGACGAATCCCTGGAAATCATCGAGGCCGGAGTACGTATCGCCGAGGAAAGAACGGCGCGCATGGCGCCGGCAGTGGTGTAGGGGGTTGAGAATCTCCGATGGTGTATACCGATGGGTCTTCTCCCGAAGGACCTTGCCCCGGCGGGTCTTCCGTGGGGCGTCGCCCCGGCGCCTAACCGGTTGCCATGAAAGCCTGACATGAGTGCGGCCGTCCTCTTCGATCTGGATGACACCCTGGTGGATCTCCAGTACGCACGCCGTCACGGGCTGCGCACGGTGCAGGAGATCGTGCCGCAGTTAAAGGCGGTTCCGCTGGAGGAACTGGAACTCGTCCACGACGGGGAATTGAGGGCCAACTACCGGCGCATGCTTGATGGCAGTCTGTCGGAAGAGGAAGCCGGTCGCGAGCACATGCGCGGGATCTGCCGCCATTATGGATTGGAAACGGACGCGGCAGCCGAGGCGGCGGAGGCCTACCTGCGCGCGTTACAGGACAACACGCGCCTGGTTCCGGGCGTCGAGGCGCTGCTCGATTCCCTGCGGGGTCGGATGAAGATCGGCGTCGTCACCAATGGCAGTTCGCGGCACCAGCGGGACAAGCTGGAATACTTCGACCTCCTGCCGCTCGACGCCCTGGCCATATCCGAGGAGGTGGGCGCAGCCAAACCGGATCCGCAGATATTCCAATACGCTTTGAGTCAACTTGGCGTGCGGACGGTCACGATGATCGGGGATTCGTGGGAAAATGATATCCTGGGCGCCACCGGAAGCGGGATGAAGGCGATCTGGCTGAACCGCTACCGCCGTACCTGCCCCGATCATTCTCTCGCCGCCGAGATCAATGGATTCGAACCAGCGGAAAACATCCTCCGGATCCTGGAATCCACTTCCAAGCAGAAAGACTGATCTACCCTCCAGAGCGTTGCAATGTCCGTCCTTCCCGTTGTTTTTCACCATCTCCTTCGATATGACACGCTGACTTTCGACGACGGCCTGGCGGCCGCTTTCACAGTGGGATACCGCCTCGAAGACCGCCCCGAGGACCCATGGACCGCCCGGTTTACAAGGTTCAAATTCGATCCCGACGACGCTACGACTGAAGGCGCGGCAAGGCTCATGGCGCACGTGGCCCCTATCCTGTTATGCGGTCTTGGACTGGACCCTGGACGGACGGTCTTTGCGCCGGCGCTTCGCTCCACGGAGAAAGTCGCGGATCCCGATGGCGTGATCGCTTTGCTTGCGGATCGTTGCGCGGGTGACTGCGGGTACCAGCCGGGCCTGCTGTCGAAAGAACCCCATCTGTCTACAGGGAGAGGGGGACTGGATCCCGAGTTTCGTAAACTGCTGCTGGAAGATGCGGCCTACCAATCGGCCGTTGTGGATGCCGAGACGGTCATCATCGTGGATGACTTCATCGCGACCGGGAAGACGCTGTCCCTGGCCGCCACCGCGATCAGGGAACGCAACCCGGATACCTCAGTGTATGGCTTGGCGGTGGCAAAACCGGAGTGGCACAACATGATGCTGAACTGGTATGACGTGGACGTAAGCAACGATCATATACCGGCCCACTGGTCGTCCATCTGGTCAGGGTCTGGGTAACGATAATCAGGCCAACCGCACGAAGATGTACCAGAGCCCGATGGAGATGTAGGTCGCGGTGATGGCGACCATGATTACGCGCGTGAGGGGATGGGGTTTGACCCACGCGGGGAAGGCCCGGGGAACGAGGACGTAGTTCAGGTAGATCAGTCCTGGACAGAAGAGTCCCATGGCCATGAAGGCGATGACGCCCCGTATGATGAGCAGATCCCCCGGCTGCGCGAGGGGCAGCGTGATGGTCGTAAGCACGGTGAACACCACGACGAATCCGTAGTACAGCGTCCGGAAATGGTACCGCCGCGCCCGCTTCACGTTGGCGTAGATAAAATCGGCCTGCATGCGGGCGAACCCGTCGGTGGACTGCAGCCAGGCATCGCACAGAAACGCCGCGGCGACGATCAGGAATACGACCTTGCCGATGGCGCCCCAGCTGACCTCGAAGAAGGCCGACTGCACCACGGCGATTTCCCAACCCTCGGGAACGATGCCCTGCGGCTTGAGCAGGGCCCACGCCAGCCAGCACATGATGATGGTTGTAACCAGGTTCAGCGCCACGCCTAGGCCGGATTCGAGCTTCAGGTACCGCATGAACTTCCCGTAATTCGTCCGGTTGGCCTCGTTGTCCTCGAAGGCGTACCCCGTGGCCGAGATGGCCTCCGGCGCGGTGCGCAGGGGGCTGGTTACACGCCCGATATAGGCCGACATGCCCACGCCCTTGTCCCGCATCCAGTAGGAGAGGAAGAGCTGACCGAACCCGCCGGCGCCGGCGAAGACGATGGCGGTGAGCACCGTGGACAGGTCCGCCGGGTCCCAGTTCGCGGGCCTGTGGTAGCCAGGCGTCAGCAGGACGCCGAAGAACTCGCCCGCCACGTCCAGAACCGGCCGCTGGAAGACGGCAAAGGCGATCCCCACCATCGTGATGACGACCACGGCTATGGTGAGCCGTTCCACGATCAGGTAGACCACCCGGCCCATGAACAGGGCGACCAGGTAGATCCCGATGGTCAGGTAGGCCCAGAAGAGCGACTGGCCGCGGACCGTCCATCCGTAGGGGAACCCCGTTAGCTCCGCCAGGGCGCCGCCGCCCGCCGACGCGTAGGCGCCGAACCAGATGTTCTCGAGGAACACCCCGACCCAGATGGCCGACACGTACCACTTCCCGATGCGGCTGAAGCCGGTCAAGGCCGTCTCGCCCGTCATGATCGTATACCGGGCGATCTCCACGTTGACCCAGTACTGCATCAGGGCGGCCGGGATGAGCAGGCCGATGAAGGCCGCGCCGTACTTGGCGGTCAGGTAGGGCCACCAGATGAGCTCGCCGCTGCCCTGGGCCAGTCCGGCCCAGACGATGCCGGGACCGACGTACTTCAGCATGCCGGCAAAGGTGGGCACGGCGGCCAGCTTCAGGGGCGACAGGCGACCGAGTGGACGGGTGTTTTCGGTGGCGGTTTCGGCGGACATGAAGTGGGATCCGATAGTGGGCTGCGTCCAGGTATACACGCAGTCGGTCGGGGCGACTCAATGTCGGCCAACTCGGACTTACCTGATAGGCATTGGGAACGATTTTGAAACGATCCAGCATTGTACATGCGGATGGGGTACAGTTCAAGCATAAAAGCAGGGATTACCGTTGACGGGAAACACGCTCCCGGGTAGTATGGTCTCTTGATCATCCAGTCTTCATATCGCCCTGATTCTTCTTGAGTCGCCGTTACCGTAGACAAAGCCGAGGACATTGTCATGGTGGACTTTCCCATTGTCGACACCCACGTACATCTCTGGGACCCGAATCACCTGAGGTACAGCTGGCTGGACGATATCCCACTGCTGAATCAGCAGTACCTGTTGGATGAATACCGGCAGGCCTGTGGGGATGTTCAGGTGGAGCAGATGGTCTTCGTGCAATGCGAATGCGACGCCGGCCTGCACGTTCAGGAAGCGGAATGGGTATCCGGTCTTGCCCGGCAGGACGGTCGGATCCGCGGGATCGTGGCCAACGCGCTGCTCGAAAGGGGCGCCGCGGCCGAGGCCGACCTCGAGGCGCTGGCCCGTTTACCCCTGGTCAAGGGCATCCGGCGCCTGCTGCAGTCCGAGGACGCCGGCTTTTGCCTGCAGCCCGGGTTCATCGAAGGGGTCCGCCTTCTGCCGTCCCACGGGCTGTCCTTCGATATCTGCATCTTCCACCCACAGCTGGCGAATGTGATAAAATTCGTCCGGCAGTGCCCCGAAGTCTCCTTCATCCTGGACCATATCGGCAAGCCCGACATTAAAAACCAGGTCTTCGACCCTTGGAAGGAAGAGCTGAGGACCCTGGCCGAAATGCCCAATGTCTACTGCAAAGTATCGGGCCTAGTCACCGAGGCGGACATGGCGCGGTGGAAGCCCGAGGACCTGAAGCCCTACATCGACCACGTGATCGCGTGTTTCGGCATCGACCGGGTCATGTACGGCGGGGACTGGCCCGTCGCCTTCCAGGCCACGGAGTACCCGCGCTGGGTCGAGACCCTGTCCTGGGCGACCAGCGGATTCTCGGATGCCGAAAGGCGCAAGCTGTTTCACGACAACGCTGTCTCCTTCTACCGGCTGTAACGGCTTCTCTCTGCCTGTAGTAACGACCCGTCCGTGCCCGGCTCTGTTCCGGGCACCGTGCCCCGTCACGCAATACACCTCGTTGCCTAATTGCCATGGCCCTCGCCTCCCTGCGTCAGAAACTCCTGCCCGGTGGTCCGGTGCTGGATATCCACGTACATCCCCTGAACTGCTTCGGCACCTATGGGGTTTCCTCGCCTGTCGAGGACGCGGAAAGGCTGATCGCGACCGCCCGCCGTTCCGGCGTGACCAGGATGTGCGTGTTTTCGCTGCATGAAACCACGCCCTATGAACCCACGCCCGACCAGTGCCGGCAGGCCAACGACTACGTGTTGCGAATGCGGGACGCGCAACCCGACGCGATCCTGCCGTTCTGCTACGTAACGCCCGCCTTTTCGGACGAGGCTGTCGCCGAGATCGAACGGTGCGTCGGGAGTCAGGCCATGAACGGGGTCAAGCTCTGGGTCGCCCGCCGGGCAACGGACCCCGGGCTCGACCCGATTATGGAAGCCGCCGTGTCATTAGACGTCCCGGTGCTGCAACACGCCTGGTTGAAGACCACCGGCAACCTGCCCGGCGAGTCCACGCCCTTCGACGTGGCCGACCTTGCCCGCCGCCATCCCCGGGCGAGGATCATCATGGCCCATCTCAACGGCGTGGGTCACCGGGGCATCGAGGCGATCGCCGACGTGCCGAACATCGTGGTTGATACCTCGGGCGGCGATCCGGAAAGCGGCATGGTCGAAGCGGCCGTCCGCAGGCTTGGCGCTCATCGGGTCGTCTACGGCTCAGACGCGCCCATCCGGCACTTCGGCGTCACGATGAACAAGGTCCTGGGGGCGGACATATCGGACGACGACAAATGCGCGATCCTGTGGGATAACGCGTTGCGGATATTGAAGTTGCGCGAAGATTCCGGAGATCCGTCATGATCGTTGACATCAACGCCTGGACCGGTCCATGGCCTGCCCTGGTAAACGTGCCGTACGACGTCGCTTCGGTACGGTCTTCATTACGCGCATACGGCGTGGAGCGGGTTTTCATAGCTCCCCTCGCAGCCGCGTGGAGCGCCAACCCGCATCTATGCAATTCGGTGATCTATGAAGCCGCAGATGAGTACGACGACATCAGCCCCGTACCGGTCATCGATCCGACGCTGCCTACCTGGCCTGCAGCGTTGGAGACGGCGTTGGAACATCGTGCCGTCCGCATGATCAAGCTGCTGCCGGGTTATGGAGGGTATGACCTGGCCGGGGCGGATGTGCTGTTCGAAGAGGCGGGCCGAACGAGCCTGGTAGTGATGGTCCAGATCCGCATTGACGACCCGCGGCGACATCACTCGATGGCGCAGGTTCCCGACGTACCGACAAGAGACGTGGTGGAAGCGGCGAAGCGCCATCCCGATTTGAAACTGGTTATGGGCGGAGCGAGCGCGGCTACTTTGAAGGGCTTCGCGGCGCAAGTCCGTGATCTGGCCGGTCTTTACGCGGATACTTCCCAGGTGGATGGGGTGGACAGCGTGAAGATGCTCGTAGACGCGGGAATCGGGAGCAAGCTGCTTTTTGGCTCCCACGCCCCGGTATTCATGCCGGCGGCATCCGTGGCGCGGGTACTCACCGATCTTCAAGATGATGCGGTCGTGGGGATTGTGAAAGATAACGCGGCGGGACTGCTGAAGGCTTGATGGGGGCTTGAACCGGCGAATTAAACTCAGAGGCTTTCCGGTACGCCTCTCCAAAACACTTCCCTTAGTTCCCCAGTACGGCACGGATCCATTGACCGATCTGGACGATTTCCTGCGTACACACCTGGTGGGCCATGGGATACGCGTGGTATTCGGGTTCCATGCCCAGTCGCCTGAGGGATTCGGCGGCGGCGCGTCCCAGGGATTCATTCAGCATCGGATCCACTGATCCGTGGCAGACCAGTACGGGAAGCCCGGACTGAGCCGTACGCACGACGACGCTGGCGGCCGTGGGAAAGTAGGTGGACAGGGCAATGATGCCGCCGATCCGGTCCTGAAACGACAGCCCGGCTTCGAGGCAGACCGCGCCGCCCTGGGAGAAGCCCGCCAGCAGGATCCGTTCGCTCGGTACGCCCCGATCGATCTCCTGATGCAACAACGCATGCACCCTACCGGCGGAAGCGCGCAACCCGTCTTCGTCGAGACGCCGGTTTTCGCCCAGTTCCATGATGTCGTACCACGCGGGCATCACCATCCCCTGATTGATCGTCACCGGGATGGATGGCGCTGAAGGGAACAAGAAACGGACCGCGTAAGCCGACGGCAGGTCCAGTTGCGGAACAATCGGCGCAAAATCGTTTCCATCCGCACCCAGTCCATGGAGCCAGATGATGGATGCGTTGACCTCGGCCAGATTGTTGGATACGCGTTCTATTACGGGGAGATCAGTCAAAGTGGTTTGTTACCGGGCTGTGCAGAACCTGAGAGATTATTACTCAAAAAGATCAGCGTGGGAACCTGTCCTGACCAGGTGCAAATACAACGTACCGGGATCAGCATTTCAGATATCGAGGTCTTGGTACAAACCTTCGGCATTTTCGAATCTCTGACCCTTACCCTCTTCCAGTTCTTTCATTGCCTTGGTGGTTGCAGGACGTGGTACCTGTATTGGAAAAGGCAACCGTTTCTCGTTCGCTACGCGTACCAAAAGCAATCGAATCGCGTCGGACATAGACAAGCCCATAGCCTGAAGCGCTGTCATAGCTCGAGCTTTGGTGTCTTTGTCTATTCGTGCTCGAACAACTGTATCAGAATTCATAGTAAACGATCTCCTTGTAGCCTCAATGTAGCTACATGATCCCAAAGGTCAAGATGAAACCACACGCACAAATATCAAAACCCCCACCAAAAATTGAAACACTTAGCCTGTTGCGTTATATACAATGGTCGAGATCCATATTCACGATCTAGCGCACATGCGCCAATTATCGTGCTTCGATCAGACAGTGGGTTAAAGTGTAAGGGGGATTCGCGCGCTGATGAGTGCTCAGGACCGCACTCCAACCGCCCCTAAATCCGCCACGTCTCCAGCACGGATTCCTCGACCGGGGACGGTTCGAGGATGCGTTCGGCATCTTCGTAGCGGCAGGTGACCGGGGTGCCGGCATCGGCCTTTGAACCCGCGTACCGCACGGTCATGCCTGCGATCTGACGCAGGTCGTCGTCGGTGGGTTGGCCTTCGACCAGGGTGGTCGGACCCGTGACGTCCTTCGTTTCCAGTCTCCACCGGCCCGGTGTGTAGCGCTCCAGGAACTTGTTTTCCCCTTCTTCCCGCCCCATCACGACCTTGACGTCGGGCTTGACGCGGAAATGTCGGCCGATCTTGAGGAGCATCACGTCGTCCATGGTGAGGTTTTCCTTGCCCTCGAATTCGAAGAAGTCGAGGATGCGCCGGCCGAAATTCGCATCGGTCAGGTAGCAGCAGCCTCCCGCGGGTGAAGGATAGTCCTCGATGCCGTACTCCTCGGCCATTTCCATCTGCTTCTGGCGGGAACGTCCCTGGATGTCGCCAAGCTTTTCCCTGTCCACCCAGCCTTCCTGTTCCGGTACGGTGGGCGGGAGGCGCTTTGCGGAGAGAGGCCGCAGCAACAGGCCGTCCAGTTCGGCGTCACGGTCGATGACGTTCATGGGCTGGCGGCGCTGGGACATGGGCCGCTGGCCGAGGACCTCGCCGGTGAACATGAACTGGGCGCCGATCTCGTCCATGTACTGGCGGGCCCGCCGGAACATGAAGATGCGGCAGTCGATACATGGATTCACGGTTTTTCCGTAACCGTATTTGGGATCGGTCAGGACTTTCAGGTAGTCCGGACCGGAGATGTCGATCATCTCGACGGGCAGGTCGAGCTTGGCGCCGGCCTGCAGGGCCTCGTTGCGCACCGGTTTCTTGCGCTTCCGAGTCTTGGACCTGCGGTTGTGTTCCACCACGCAGAAGCCGGTGTAGAACGTGAGTCCCTGTATTTCGATGCCCTGCCGCATCAGCATGGCGGCCGCGATCGTGCTGTCCAGTCCGCCGGACAGCAATCCGACTGCTTTCACGGGTTTGGACATGGTTTGAGCCTCCCTCATACCCCGATCGTCGCCCGGAGCGTATCCGCCACCTTGCGGTAGGCGTCCGTCTGCTGCGAGTCCGGATCCCGACGGACGATGGGGGTGCCCTGGTCGCCTGCCAGACAGACCGCCGCATCGATGGGCAATGCGCCGACGAAGGGCACGCCCAGCGCCTCGCTGGCCCGTCTGCCTCCGCCCGTCGTGAAGATATCCGTGCGCTCGCCGCAATGGGGACAGTTGAAATAACTCATGTTTTCGACGATGCCGAGTATGGGCACGTTCACCTGCTGGAACATGGCCACGCCGCGCCGCGCGTCGATCAGGGCCACGTCCTGCGGCGTCGTCACCACGAGGCCGCCGGTCAGCGCCACGGATTGGGTCAGTGTCAGGTGCGCGTCCCCCGTGCCCGGGGGCATGTCGATGACGAGGCAGTCCAGCTCTCCCCACAGGACGTCGCTCAGAAGCTGCTGCACGGCCTGGTGGACCATGGGACCCCGCCAGGTGACCGACTGGTCTTCCGGGATCAGGAATCCGAAGGACATCATCTTGATATCGTGGGCGATCATGGGCAGGATCTTCTGTCCCACCACGCCGGGCTGGTCCTTGACGCCCATCATGGTCGGGATGCTGGGTCCGTAAATATCGGCGTCTAGCAGGCCCACGCTCGCGCCGTCGTCGGCCAGAGCCACCGACAGGTTAACCGAGACCGTGGACTTGCCCACGCCGCCCTTGCCGCTGGCCACCGCCACAATGGTCTTCACCCCCGGCAGTTCGATCTTGCCCGGCTGACCGTGCTGACCGTGCTGTCCCGCCGGGCCGCCCGCTGGTCCCTGGGCCGTGGCCGACTGTCCGGGCGGCGGTCCGGTGATCTGCACGTCCTGCACCCCGGGCATGCGCTCCACGGCTTCTTTGGCCGTCATGGTGATCTGGCGCCGGGTGGATTCGTCCTGCGTGGAAAAGGCCAGGCTGAAGGCCACGTGCCCGTTGGAGGCCTGCACGTTCTTCACCAGGCCGAAAGAGACGATGTCACGGTCGAATCCCGGGTACATGATCTGTTTCAACTGGTCCACCACGTCCCGCATGGTCACTTCATGGGCCATCTTCTGCTCCTGCTCGGTGGCGATGTGCCGCAGCACTGCGCCGCGCAACCGCTACATTCCAACCGTCAACCACTCGAAGGTCGAACGGTAACTATCCAATGGTCGAACGTCAACCAACCGGTGGTCGATTCTCGATGCGCAATCTACATCAGGCGGTCCGCCGGGGCAATCACTTTACCTTCTTTACGAACAGCTTGTACTCTTCTCCATCCTCGATGGTGTCGAGCAACGCGTGCCCGTTACTCGCGCACCAGGCCGGCATGTCCTCAAGGATCTGGGGATCATCGGCCAGCACTTCCAGCACTTCCCCCACTGCGATCTCCCGGATGGCCGACGCGGTCTTCATGATCGGCACGGGACAGAGCAGACCGAAGGTGTCGAGGGTCATGGACGGCTGGATCACGGTTCGTCGTGCCTCCCTGAAATGACCGCGTCTGTCGTCCGCGCGGTGGCTTCGGTCGTCCGTGCGGTGGCGTCGGTCGTCCGCGCGGTGGCGCCCTGGATCTAGGCCGTCACGCCGGCGATGGCGCGCAGTTCTCCGACGACCTCGGCGAGTGCGTCCAGTGCCTCACCGACCTCGGATTCCGCTGTGTCCGGACCGGCGGTAATCAGCAGCGAGCACCGGGCTTCGGTCGCCGTCCGTCCCAGGGCCAGCAGCACGTGCGAGGGCTTGGCCGCGTGGGCGGCGCAAGAGGAACCGACGGAAACGGCGAAGCCCCGGGCATCGAGCATCAGGACCGCGGACTCGCCATCGGCCTCCGGTATCCAAAGGTTGATATGACCCGGCAGGCGCAGCGCGGGATGTCCATTGATGACGGCATCCGGCAGGCGGTCCCGCAAACCGCGCAACAGCGACTTATCCAGCCGCTTCAAACGGTCGATCCGGGCAGGCAATTCATCCACCGCCAATTCCGCCGCCCTGCCGAAACCCACGATCGCAGGGATGTTTTCGTGTCCGCCGCGGCGTCCGTCTTCCTGGACGCCTCCTTCCACCTGGGGACGCAGCCGGGTGCCGGACTTCACGTAGAGGGCACCGGCGCCTGGCGGGCCGTTCAGGGATCTGGCGGAAAGGGACAGGGCATCCACATCCAGATCGTGTACGTCAACGGGCAGGCGCCCCATGGCAGCCACGGCATCGGTGTGGAAAGCCGCGCCGTTCCGGTGGGCGATCCCGGCGATTTCGCGCACGGGCTGGATCGTGCCGGTCTCATCGTTGGCGCGCATGACGGAAACGAGAACGGTGTCGTCTCGCATGGCCCGCGCGACCTGGTCGGGCCGCACGACGCCGTCCCCGTCGGCAGAAACTACCGTGACGGTGTATCCCTGCCGTTCCATGGCTTTCGCGGCATACAGCACGGCGTGATGCTCAATACTTGAAACGACGATATGCCGCCCGCGACTTGATCTTGCCTGGGCAATCCCCTTGACGGCCAGGTTGTCCGCTTCGGTGCCGCTCGCTGTGAATATGATCTCGCCGGGATTAGCGCCAATCAGTCCCGCTACCCGGCCGCGCGCCAGTTCCAGTGCGTTACGCGCCTGCACACCGGCCCGGTGAAGGCTTGACGGATTGCCGACGTATTCGCGGAGGCAGGGCTCCATCACTTCGATGACACGGGGGTCAACCGGTGGCGCCGCCCCGTGGTCCAGGTTGATCATGACTGGGGACCGGTTTTCAGGTATTGCGTTCCACCCATTCCCGCTCCCCGTCTGCACGGATCTCCTTCTTCCAGACGGGCACGATCTGCTTGACGCGGTCGATCGCGTAGGAACAGGCCTCGAATGCGTTTTTACGGTGGGGGGTCGCCACGGAGATGAGGATGCTGATCTCCCCGATTTCGAGCGTACCGACGCGATGAATCATGGCGACGTCTTCGATGCCCCATTTCTCGCGGATTTCCTCGCCCACTTCCCGCATCTTGGCTTCGGCCATCTCGGCGTAGGCCTCGTATTCCAGGCGCAGGGTCCGCCGGCCGTCCGAGTGGTTCCGCACGGTTCCGGCGAAGGTGACCACCGCACCGTGGTGGGGCTTGAGGGACCATTCAAAGAGGGCGTCCGGCTTTATGTATTCGCTCGTAATCTTGTACACGCGCTTGACTATACCTCTTTATGGAGCAACGGCGCCGCCGCTCATGTTCAGCGCCGCGGATAGCTCTCAGCGCCGCCGCTCACGGGCGGAATGCACGCCAGTTCGTCACCATCTGCCAGCACGGACTGCCGGTCGGCGTATTCGCGGTTCACGGCCAGCATAACGCTCCGGTCATAACTCGCCAGGCCGGGATAGGAATCGACAAGTTCCGCAAAGGCCTCGCCCACGGTGGTCCCCGCCGGGAGATTCACCTCGACCGACGCCGCGCCTACCGCGTCCTTGCATCCCGCGAAACATTTGACGATGATCCGCATTGCGGTCCTTTGCAGGCGTCAATCGTAGTCGGGAAAACCGTTACAGGATAAGGCAAAAACGCCCGAATGTCAAGCGGGGCGCACGTTCAGGATCGGGAAGACTCGCTGTCGCTATGAGACGTAAAACGGAGTGTAGGCGAGGAATCGACACCGGGGGTTCAGTGTTGATCTTTGACGTAGTGTGAAGGGCAGCCAGGCGGCTGCCTGTAAACCGGGAATCACGGAGGGGAAACCGCGAAGCCCGCCGGAAACCGCGAAGCCCGCCGGGTCTAATCCAACTTCCTTACCCGGTAAAAACAAACGGCGGTCAGGCCTGTGATCACGGTCCAAGCGAGGATGAGAAAGACCCATCCGCCCGTGGTCAACTCGGTGGCTTGTTGTTCCATGGGAAGCAAACTCCAGGTTTCATTTTCAGCATCGGGGCCGAAGGCGGCCGGCCGCACGAACGCGCTCGTACAAACAGCGCTCGCGCGAATGCGGTGTGCAAGGTTACGCTAATCACGGCTCCGGGCCGTGTCAAGTCTTTTGCCGGCGGGCTTCCCGGCATGGAACTCGGCTTCCCTTCATGGAACGCAAGGTGACCTTCAGTCGTCCTTCAGACGTACCAACAGGTATTGCGAGCGTCGCTCCCCAGGTATATTTTCGTTAATCTATGAAACGCAATTTCACGATTTTCCTCAGCCTCGTGCTGGTGACCGCGTGGACCTTCGCCGCGCAGGCGCAAGTGGAAGGCCCGACGATCCGGCTCGAAAGCGCACGGCTGTACTTCGTAACGTTCGAAGAGGTTGACGAAATCGCCCGCGGGCAAAGCAAACCGCCGCTCCTTACGCTCTCCGACGCGCCGTGGCTCTTTGACGGCCGGACCGTCGTCTATCCCGATCTCCAGCTGCTGGCTTACATCGACGAGGAACGCGGACTCGGCCGGCGCGTGCCGCTGGTCCTGTCCTTCGACCAGTACTACCGGCTGCGCAGCACGGCGCAATTCAGAAGAATGTGGCGGACGTCCGTGCTGTCCTACGTCTTCGACACCCAAACGCGTCTCAGCCAGGAAGGCCTGCTGACCCTTGATGTGCCGGTGAACCTGCCTACTTTTCTTGGCGGCGGATCGCCCGTAATCCGAATTCTCGGAAACCAGCGCATAGAGATGGACATGGCCAGCGAATGGACCGAAGGCAGCGCGAGCACGGCGACCAACCGGTTTTCCCGCACGCCAAACGTTTCCATGAAGCAAAACCAGGAGTTTACCGTTACGGGGAACATCGGCGAGAAGATCGAGGTGAACATCAGGCAGAACAGCGAAGCGTTCACAGATCTCGACAACAACCTCGCCATCCGCTACCAGGATGTCTTCGACGACGGACGGGAAGGGAACGGCATATTGAAGAGCTTCGAGGCGGGCAACGTCTCCCTCGAACTGAAGAACACGGAGTTCACGGGATACACGCAACAGCACACCGGACTGTTCGGGATCAAAACGACGGGGCAGCTCGGCGGCTTCCACCTGACCGCGATCGCCAGCCAGGAGAAAGGGGAAGGGGAGTCGGCCACGTTCCAGGCGGGCTCGCAGGGTTCCAACCGGTCGATCAGGGACCTCGACTTCAGGCGCAGGACGTACTATTTCATTGACGAACGGTACCGCCGGAACTTCTCGCGCAGGGACGTAAACGGTTCCCACATCGCGGCGGAGGACTCGGTCCGGTTGATCCAGGTCTACGTGTCGGGGCAGGTGACGCTCACCAACCAGGCCAGGCTGGTCAATGCCAGCGCTTTCCCGGAGCCCCCGGTGTACGACGCCGAGGGCGTGCTCATCCAGGGTTCCGAGGAAGGTGAATTCATTGAAGGAAAGTTCAGGTTCCTGGAGTCCGACGAGTTCTACATAAACGAACAATTCGGCTACATCGCGCTGAATACGCCCCTCCAGGAAGACGACATGCTCGCGGTGTACTACGAGACCGTGAACCTGGACGGAGAAATCAGAAAGTACGGCCGCCTCGACGGCGACGTCCCGCTGCTGCGCCTGCTCAAGCGGCAGCAGGAAAGGCCTCCCGATGTGCAGGACGATCCCTCCCAGTGGGGTACCTGGCAGTACGAGTGGCGTAACGTGTACTACCTGGGCCAGACGGATATCGATCCGAATAGCTTCGACCTGAGGATCTACCGCATCGAATCCGAAGGCGAACACAGTGAGATCGACGAGAACGGAACACCTTACGTCCAGCTGCTGGGGCTCGACCGAAGGGGAGTGGACGCCCACTCCGAGCCCGACCGGCGTGTCGATATCGACTACTCGCTGATCAATTTCGAGCGGGGCGAGCTGATCTTTCCCGACCAGTATCCCTTCGCGCCGATGCTGACCCGGAACTCCGCCGGTCAGTTGGCCTATCCGGATACGCAGGACGATGGCCTTCCCGACGAAACGCCCGGGATATACAACCTTTCGAACGAACAGATCATCAGGGAGCACAGCAGGCTGCACAAGTACTTCCTTGAGGTCGAATACCGGAACCAGTTGTCCCAGTATGCGCTCGGGCGGACCAACATCATCGAGGGAAGTGAAATCGTCCGGTTGAACGGCCAGCAACTGCAGCGGGGTACGGACTACATCATTCTGTACGAGGTCGGACAGATCCGCTTCACGAATGAGGAAGCCCTGACCCCGGATGCCGACGTGACGGTCCAGTTTCAGTTCGCCCCGTTCTTCAAGCCCGTGTCGAACACCCTGCTCGGGCTGCAGGGCGAATATCAGTTCAGCGAACGGTCCTGGATTAAGGGCACCCTGCTGTACCGGTCCGACAAGTCGCTGGAACAGAAATCCCGGATCGGCCGCGAAACCGGGCGCTACATGATGTGGGGGATCGATGCGCGCCTGGAGTTCGAACCGGACTTTATGACTTCCTTCATGGATTTCATCTCCCCCGCGGACCTCGGGGACGAGGCGTCCTCGCTGATCATCGAGGCCGAACTGGCCCAGAGCGTACCCAACCCCAATATCCTGGGCGACGGGTTCATAGACGATTTCGAAGGGAGCAAGGAGGAAACCGACCTGGGCGTGCGCCGCAGCGGCTGGCGGCCGTCCAGTCCGCCCGATCGGCATACGCACGGCCAGCGGGGCCGATTGACCTGGTACAATCCCCTGGAGCAGGTCGACGTCCGGCAGATCTATCCAACGCGCGAGGTCACGGGCCGCGACCAGCTGCAGCACGTGCTGATCATGGAATTCGATCCCACGGAACCCGACCTGCGCTGGGGTGGTATACACGCGGATTCTACTTTCAACGCGCCGGGGCAGCCAATGGGACCGGATGACGTGATGAACCGTTGGGGCGGGTTGATGCATCCGCTGTCCGGAAGCTACGTCGACCAGACGCGCAGCCGTTTCATCGAGTTGTGGGTGAATGGAAACCGTGGCGAACTGCACATCGACCTCGGCGTGATCAGCGAGGACGTCAACGACGACGGGCGGCTGGATACGGAAGATGATCGTAGCGACGGTTTCGGAAACAACCTCCTGGAACCAGAAGAAGACATCGGCCTGGACGGCCTGCGTGACGAGGACGAGGCCGGTTTCAACCCAGTAACGAATCCGGACCCGCACGGAGACAACTTCGCCTTCGAAGGCACACAGGGCGGCAACGTGCCCGTCGACCAGGTCGACTACAGCAAAATCAATGGACCGGAAGTCAATGCCAGCGATCCGGACCAGAACCGGCGTCCCGATACCGAAGACCTCGATTACTCCGGGTTCCTCGATGTACAAAACGATTTCTTCAAGTTCGTCGTGAATCTGAGTCCGGATCACGAAGACACGATGTTCGTAGCCGGCGGCGACCAGGAGCGATCCAACTGGGAGAACCCGGACAGCTGGCGTCTGTACCGCATTCCGCTGGACACCGGAGTGTCCGGCGCCGATCCGGCCGGCGCCGGTTCGACCGGCGCGAGTCCAACGGCGGACGACACGGGTGTGCAGGGCAACGCGGACACGGAGGCGATGGTGGGCGGGGGCGTAACGTCAAACCGGGCGTACGACGGTTCGGTGGGCATGCCGAGGTTCGACCGGATCGAAACGGTCCGGCTCTGGATCACGATGGTCAACGAACCGGTACAGATGCGCATCGCCTCCATCAACATCGTGGGCAACCAGTGGCAGGAAGACTTTCAAGGGGCCATCACCGATTCCAGCGGTTTCCCTGTACCGGACGAAAAGCTGGCGGAATACGAGGAGACTTTTGATGTGGCCGTGAAGAACACCTACGACAACCCGGGGGACTACACTACGCCGCCCGGCGCGATCATCGAGTACGATCGGGTAACCGGCCTGCAGATCAAGGAGCAGTCGCTGAGCCTTACCTATACCAACCTGCAGCCTCACCACAGCGCCCAGGCCTACCGAACGCTGTTTACCTTCCAGGACTATACATTGTATAACTCCCTGAGATTGTACATCCACGGTTCGGATCATTTCGAAGGCGATCGGTCGCCCGAGTTTTTCATACGATTCGGCAGCGGTGAATTTGACTATTACGAATACAGGACCCGCGTGGTCCCGGGCTGGGACGATGCGAATCATCTCAGGGTCGTTTTCGACGACCTCACGATTCTGAAAAGCGAAACTGAAGCCGCGCGGGTGACGGCGACGACGGCGGATACCACCTATTCGGTCATACTGAGCGACGGGAAGGAACGTCCCGTGCGTTTCAAGGAGGGGCCGCCGGGCACGGGAAGTACAGTGGCCATCGCCGAGTTGGAAGGGAACAAGCAATACAGGGTACTCGGAGCACCCGCGCTGGCCCGGATCCGCCATATCACAGTCGGGATCTACAACCCTTACGATACCGAACTCGAGGGTGGCGAGCTCTGGCTGGACGAACTGAGGGCCGGTGATGTCAGGCGCGACCGGGGCCTGGCCGGCCGCTTGAAAATAGACGCCGATTTTGCTGACGTGTTCTCGCTGTTCGGGACCGTCAGAAGCGTGGGCAGCCACTTCCGCCGGATAGGCGGTGAAGAAGCGGGGAGCAGGACCACCGTGATGAACTTCTCCACCCTGTTGAACCTGGGTAACATGCTGCCGGAAAACTGGGGGCTGTCCGTTCCGGTGCGACTCCGCTGGAGAAACGACCTCAGGCTGCCCCGGTTGCAGGTCGGCTCCGACATCGTCCTGCTGAACAGCGAACAGCGCGAAGCACAGCGCACGGAGAACACCGACCGGTCCTTTTCGACTTCCATCTCCAAGCGGGTCGGTTCCACGAATCCCTTCGTCGCCTGGACCCTGGAACGCATCCGGTTCGACTACACGTCGACCAACTATTTCCGGCACTCCGTTTCCAGGATCGATACCACCGGGGCCTACCGGGCAAGGCTGCAATACAACCTGACCCCGCGCAAGAGGATCCAGTGGCCGATTCTCGGATGGATGCCGCTGCCGGATTTCATTTCAGGACTGACGTTCAACCCGTTCCCTGTTCGACTGGAGTTGTTCTCGGAGATAAACCGCGACAGGCGGATTTATCTCAACAGGCCGGGGCGGACCGTCGAGGCCGGAGATACCAGCGAGACCCCTTCGGTCATCTCGGACCGGAGCGAACGATTCACCCGGTATCTGAATCGTAACATCCGGGCGATCATGGAACCATTCAGGTCATTGAGAATGAACTACAACCTTGCCGTTTCCAACGACATGAAGTCCGATTCCACCGTATCCTTTACCAGCCTCGAATTCGGACCGGAAACCAGCTTCCGCCAGAACCTGGGCCTCGACTACCGCCCCGAGATCACCACCTGGTTCAGGCCTTCCTACAATTTTACCACTTCATACGCGGAAAACCGGAATCCACAGCTTCAACTTGTCGGCGCTTCTCCGGAAGCGCGGACCATCACGTTCAACAACCAGCAGGGCGTGCGTACCAACGTCAACATGGCCAGGATGGTATCGAACGTTTTCGGGAGCACTTCGAGGCGATCGGAACCGGGAGATTCCGGATGGTTCAGGCGTAACCTGGCGGATCGGTTTGTCACCGTCTTGAACAATCTCTCGCCGGTCACCCTCAGTTTTACGGTCAGCCGCAATCAGAACTTTTTCAATGCGGTCTCCCGCCCGACCCTGCGTGAGCGCATGGGACTGTCGGACTATTTTTCCGTACCGTTCGATACCCTGGGGACCGGCGACGGGGTTAGCGGCATCCAGCGCAACCAGGAATCGGAAGCGAACCGGTCGTCCTTCAACGTCGGAACGGGAATCAATTACCGTGGAGCGACTTTTTCCATCAGGCCTACATGGGTATCGACCCATAACCGATCCACGACCCTGAACCGGAAGCAGCGCAACACCACGTGGCCGGAAATGAACCTGCGCTGGAGTCCCAATCCCAGGAGCATGGGCGAATTCGGCCGGCTGTTCCGTCGGATCGAATTGTCCAGCGGGTTCTCGCGACGCAACAGCAAGAGTACCGACCTGAAGCAACAGGACCTGGCGGTTGCGCAGGGCGCTGCGACGGGTGGTGCGGACCCCGGCGAATCCGCCATCACCCGGACGACCACGACGACCTTGTCTCCACTGTTCGGATTCGTTTTCGACCTGAACGCGGGACTGGTGCTGAGAGGTAATTTCACTACGTCGGACGGACTGACCCAGTTCGGGCGGAACGCGACCGATCAGAAACTACAGACCAGGTCGATGACCATTGCCGTAGACTACCGACTCCGGCCCGGTGTCCGGATCTTCGGGAGGAGAACGAGCGGGGACATCAACGCCCGGCTGCAATTCACCCGGAACTCCAACAGGAC
This sequence comes from Gemmatimonadota bacterium, assembly GCA_026702745.1. Classification (NCBI taxonomy): domain Bacteria; kingdom Pseudomonadati; phylum Gemmatimonadota; species Gemmatimonadota bacterium. Next base: position 29,306 of record JAPPBT010000029.1, on the reverse strand, counting down.
GCTGATCTCCCGGATAGGCGGCGACTTCCAGGCAAACAACGGCCAGAATCAGAACCGTTTCTCGGTTACGACGGACTATCGCTTCAGCAGGTACGTCCGCGGCGGCTTGACACTTGAATTGACGAATACACTGAACGTGGTCACCCAGCAGAAGCGGCTTCGCCGAGGCGGCGGGCTGTGGACCGAGTTCGTCTTCAACTGATTTGCTCCGAGGGTGATTATGACTAAAGGGGAAATACAGGCCGTCATCTTCGTCGCGGTCAGCATGCTGGCCGGCGCCGCAATTCTGCTGGTGAAACAGTACGATTCGGGTTTCCTGCCCGACCTGGATCCGGTTCAGGCGCACGGACGGCTGAACGCAGGTATCGAGACGGAATCCGCCACGGCTACCGCGGACGATTCGAACGCGCGCCTCCCGTCCACCGGGTCGGACGCTGGACACTCGACCATCGGGGCAGATTCGGGACACCCGGCTGCCTCGCAGGACTCGGGGCACCAGAACGCCGGGATCTCTACGAAGTCCGCTTCTTCCACCGGCAACCTGCTTGTGCCGGTAAATACCGCCCCTGCGTTTGAACTTCAGAAACTGCCGGGGATCGGTCCGAAACTGGCGGAGGCGATCATCGAATACCGGACGCGGTCCGGTCCTTTTGAGGCGGTCGAGCAGCTGCTCGAAGTGAAAGGGATCGGTCCCGCCAAACTCGGACGCATACGACCTCTGGTGGAGCTGAAGTGAATGGTTGGTTGCGCCTGGCCGCGCCTGGTTGCGCCTGGTTGCGCCTGGTTGCGCCTGGCCGCGCCCGGCGGCGCCCGGCCGGAAGCATGTGCCCGAGTGCCGGCCGACCCCGTGAGCCTACGTGCCGGAACGACCCATGCGCCTGGGTGCCGGAAATCCCCGAAAACCGCCGGAAAACCGGGTTTTCTCAACGGGCTTTTTTGTTGACATGCACCCCCTGAAAATCTATTTTCGATGTGGTTCGAACGGTAATGGCCGGAGGTGGGAATCATGCTCCGAATCGGCACGGGAATCGCCAGGGGCCGTCGGCTGAAGTCCGTAACCGGCGACATCCGTCCCACCGGCAGCCGCGTACGCGGATCGTTGTTCGACATCCTGTCGGCGCGAATCGTCGACGGTACGGTGCTGGACGTGTGCGCCGGCACAGGAATCCTGGGCATTGAAGCGCTGAGCCGCGGTGCGCGCTGCTGCCTTTTCGTCGACCGTGACCGCCGTGCCGTCCGGACGATTAGAGACAATCTCGACCGCTGTGGGTTTCGCGGAAGCAGCAGGATCTGGATGACAGACGCTATTCGGAGTCTCGATCACCTCGCCGACCATGCCTGCACGGTGGACATCATACTCGCCGATCCGCCCTATGGCGATCCGGTAGCACGGGAAATCGTCCGAACCGCCGGCGAACGGAATGTGTTGGCTCCGGGCGGCCTGCTCGTCCTGGAGCATCGGGGAGACGACCAACCGGAATCCTGCGAAGGTCTCGACCTGGCGCGCAGCCGAACAATCGGTGACACGGCGCTGTCTTTCTTTCAGCCCGTCTCGTCAAATCAGCCCGTTGCGGCGGCCACCGTGAACCGGCCGGAAGTCCTGCCCATCGATCTTCCACCTCCTTCATCGAGAACCCGGCGATGAAAGTTGCGGTCTACCCCGGTACTTTCGATCCTGTAACCAACGGACATCTGGATGTGCTGAAACAGGCGCTGACCGTGTTCGACCGCGTGGTGGTGGCCGTTGCGACCAACATGGAAAAGCACCCTATGTTTTCGGTGGAGGATCGCGTGGACCTGTTCCGACAGGCCGTGGACGGCTGGTCGGGAGTCGAAGTGATGTCGACGGACGGGCTGACGGTCGACCTCGCCAAAAAACTCGGCGCCCATGCGATCGTCCGCGGCGTTCGTTCCGCCGGAGACCTGGAAACGGAATCCCAGATGGCGCTCATGAACCGGCGCCTGGCCCCGTTGGTTACCACGGTATCGTTCTTTCCCGGCGAACCATCGGTGTACGTGAGTTCTTCGCTCGTGAAAGAGGTCTTCCGTTTCGGTGGCGACGTAAGCCACCAGGTCCCGCCTCCCGTATTGAAAGCGCTGACAGAAAAGTGCGGATCGATCAGCTAAACCTCCGGATATCCAAGGACTGCCAGACACCGCCCTCCGCCCCCTTCCCATGCCCTCTATCCGTCCCCTCTCACGAAAACTGGATCGCATCGCACCCTCGGCGACCACCGTACTCAACGAGCGGGCCATCGCGATGAAGCGCGATGGCGTCGAGGTTTTCAACTTCGCCGTGGGCGAGCCGGACTTCCCCACGCCAGACCATATCAAGGAAGCCGGCATGGCCGCGATCCGTGACAACATCACCCGGTACACGCCCGCGACCGGCATCCTGAACCTCAAGGAAGCGATCTGCCGCAAGCTGGCCAGGGACAACGGGCTCGAATACGCGCCGAACCAGATTGCGACGACCTCCGGCGGCAAGCACGCCCTGTACAACCTGCTCTACGTGATCTGTGACGAAGGTGACGAGGTCCTCGTCCCGGCGCCCTACTGGGTCAGTTATCCCGAGATGGTCAAACTCGCGGGCGCCGTTCCGGTGGTGCTGGACACGGGACCGGGCGATGCTTTCAAAGTGTCGGCCGGCCAGGTGCGATCCGCGATTACGCCGAAGACCAAGGCGCTCCTGCTCAACTCCCCCTCCAATCCCACGGGCATGGTGTATTCGCGGGACGAACTCGCCGCCATCGCCGAAGTGGTCATGGAGGCCGGGATATACGTCATCACGGACGAACTGTACGAGAAGATCCTCTATGACGGCCATCGCCACGTAAGCATCGCGGCCCTCCATCCGCAGATGAAGGAACAGGCGCTGGTGGTCAACGGACTTTCCAAGGCGTACGCCATGACCGGCTGGCGCCTGGGTTACGCCGCCGGCCCCGCCGAGGTGATGGAGCTGGTCTCGAAATTCCAGGGGCAGACGGTGTTGCATCCGAGCACCATCACCCAGCACGCGGCCATTGCCGCGCTGACCGGCCCCGAGGACTTCCTGCCCCCCATGATCGGGGCGTTCGACCGCCGGCGGAACTACATCATGGGAAGGCTGCAGAACATGGGAAGCGTGGCGTGCGCCCGTCCCGGCGGCGCGTTCTACGTCTTCCCCGACCTTTCGGCATATACGGGCCGCAGACGGCCCGACGGCAGCCCCATCGAAGGATCGCTGGACCTGGCCATGTACCTGCTGGAGGCGTACCAGGTGATCTCGGCGCCGGGCGCCGCCTTCGGATCGGAGGGATGCCTGAGGTTTTCCTACGCAACCACCCTGGACGTGATCGAAAAGGGCATGGACCGGGTAGAAGAGGGGTTGTCGTCCCTGGCGGGTTGACCGACCGCGAAGCTCCGCGGCGACCTGCCGAAAGCACGCGAAGCGCCGCGGCAACCTGTCGAACGCACGGCGGAACCATGGAAAACTCGAAAACAGCGCTGGCAGACTACCGGCATCTTTTCAGCAGGATCGACGAAAAGGGGCTTGCCCGGGTCCTGGAACTCGCCCTCGACCGTCAGTTGATCGTCAAGCTGCTGCACATCTGCGGACTGGTCCAGGATGTGCGGGACCTGGCGACAGCACCGATGTACACGCTCGCCGCCCAACTCGCCGGGGACTGCTTCGAGCGGGAAGTCACTGCCGCGCAGGTCATCCGGACCCTGGTCCAAACCAGTTCACGGGAGATCGAACAGATCGGTAGATCGTCCCCCGAAGGCATCAACTCCCTGCTGAGTGACCGGACCGACGCCTATACCCGGGAGTGCGGCCGGATGACCTTTGCCATGTTGCTGGACGAACGGGAGGCGGTTTACGCGCCGGCCATCGAACGGTTGAACCGGATTCCGGCCTTTCAACCCCGGTCCGGCGTATCGGAGGAGACGGCGTCCCCCTACCTGCGGGACGATCCCGTCCTGAACGGCGGACCGGAGGACGCCCGTCCGATGGAGGACGCCCGTCCGATGGAGGACGCCCGCCCGATGGAGGACACCGACCCGGCGCTGATCGAAGCCCGCCGGTACGGCGCGGACCTCGAAAAACGGAATCGGATCCTGGAAGACCGCGTCAGGGAGATGCAGCGACGGATCGAACAGTTCAGAGAAGAAGGCGGCGCGGAATCTGAAAGGGTAGCCCACTTCATCGACGTGCAGAACATGTGGTATGCCGCCCGGCAACAGCACGGGATTGCGGCGCGGGTGGATTTCGAGAAGCTCATGCAGGCCGCCGTGAACGATCGCCGGCTGATACGCGCCTACGCCTACGTGATCCAGACCCCGGAGGTGGACCAGAGCGGATTCGTCACCATGCTGGAACAGTTCAGCTACGAGGTGAAGCGGAAGGACCTCCGCCGGCGCAGCGACGGCTCGGCGAAAGGCGACTGGGACATGGAGATGGCCATCGACATGATCAGAATTGCCGAGAAGGTCGATGTCGTCATCCTGGCAAGCGGCGACGGGGATTTCGTGTCGCTGATTCAGCTGCTCAAGGAACTGGGCCCGCGCGTGGAGGTGTTCTCCTTCCCGCACAACACAGCGCGGGACCTGATGGAAACCGCGGATCATTACCATCCCATCGACGCATCACTGTTGATCGATATGGATCCGGCCCGTTAAAGTCGAAGGAAACTCGATACATCGTTCATACATGGAGGAACAAATGGTAAAGATCGGCATTGTCGGTGCGGGAAACGTGGGGGCGACCGCTGCGCTGTACGCCGCGCAGAAGGAACTGGGCGACATCGCCCTTATCGACGTGGTGGACGGCATCCCGCAGGGCAAGGGACTGGACATGATGGAAGCCGGACCCGTGCTGGGCTATGATTCGGCGATAGAAGGCTCCAATGATTTCGCGGCCCTGGAAGACGCGGCAATCGTGGTGGTCACCGCCGGACTGGCCCGCAAGCCGGGCATGGACCGGCTCGACCTGCTGAAGAAGAACGCGGAGATCATCACGTCGGTGACCGAAAGCATCGTGAAGTACGCGCCGGATGCCCAGATCCTGATGGTCAGCAACCCGCTGGACGTCATGACCTATGTCGCCCTCAAGGTGTCGGGGTACGGTCGGAAGCGCGTCTACGGACAGGCCGGCGTGCTGGACTGCGCCCGTTACCGGTCCTTCGTGGCCATGGAACTCGGCGTCTCCATGGAAGACACGCAGGCGATCATTCTCGGCGGGCACGGCGACACCATGGTCCCCATTCCCAGGTACACCACGGTCTCCGGCATACCCATCACCGAGTTGCTGCCCCGGGATGCCATCGACCGCATCGTGCAGCGGACCCGCGACGGCGGCGCGGAGATCGTCAACTACCTCAAAACGGGAAGTGCCTACTACGCCCCGGCGGCCTCCGTCGTCCAGATGGTGGAATCCGTCCTGAAGGGCAAGAACCGCGTGCTGCCCGCCTCGGTGATGCTGGAAGGCGAGTACGGTCTGCGGGATGTCTGTGTAGGGGTGCCCGTGAAGCTGGGCAGCGAGGGCATCGAGGAAGTGATCGAACTGGAACTTGCGGACGACGAACGGGCGGCGCTGCGTGCTTCCGCCTCAGTGTACCAGGAGAGCCTGGACGAATTGGGCATATAACATCTACGTCAATTGAGGGAATCCTGACGGAGGAGGAAGAAAGCGACATGGCTGCACAACCACCCGCTGGTGGAAAGCACATAACGATCGATGACCGGGGCGTGCTCAACGTCCCGGACCAGCCGGTCATCCCTTTTATCGAAGGCGACGGCACGGGACCGGATATCTGGAGGACGGCCCAGCGCGTCTTCGACGCCGCCGTCGACAAGGCGTACGGCGGAGACCGGCGCATCGCGTGGCACGAGGTGCTGGCAGGAGAAAAAGCCTTCAACCTTACGGACAGCTGGCTGCCGGATGAGACGGTAGACAGTTTCCGGGAATACCTGGTGGGCATCAAGGGGCCCCTGACCACGCCCGTGGGGGGCGGCATCCGCAGCCTGAACGTGGCGCTGCGACAGATCCTCGACCTGTACGTATGCCTGCGGCCGGTACGCTGGTTCACCGGCGTGCCCAGTCCGGTGCGTCATCCCGAAAAGGTGGACATGGTGATCTTCCGCGAGAACACGGAGGACGTGTACGCCGGGAAGGAACAGGAGGCCTACAGCGACGAGGCCGCCCGGCTGATCGCCTTCTGCAGGGAGCAGTTCGGATGGGAAATCCGGTCCGATTCGGGCATCGCCATCAAGCCGGTGAGCGAGACCGGCAGCAAGCGGTTGATCCGCGCGGCGGTAGAGTACGCCATCGCGCGGAACCGCAAGAGCGTCACCCTGGTGCACAAGGGCAACATCCAGAAGTTCACGGAAGGCGCTTTCCAGAAATGGGGCTACGAACTCGCGAAGGAGGAGTACCCGGACCGGCTGGTCAGCTGGGACGAATGCGGGGGCGACGTCCCGGACGGCAAGATCCTCGTCAAGGACGCCATCGCCGACATCTTCCTGCAGCAGATCCTGACCCGCCCCGACGAGTTCGACGTCATCGCCACCATGAACCTGAACGGCGATTACATTTCCGATGCGCTGGCCGCCCAGGTGGGCGGTATCGGCATCGCACCGGGCGGTAACATCAACTACAAGACCGGGCACGCCGTGTTCGAAGCGACCCACGGTACGGCGCCGAAATACGCCAACCAGGACAAGGTCAACCCGGGTTCCGTCATCCTCTCCGGCGAACTGATGCTGCGCTATCTCGGCTGGGACGAAGCGGCCGACCTGATCATTCAGGGGATCGAAAAGGCCATCGGGAGCAGGATCGTGACGTACGATTTCGCCCGGCTGATGGACGGCGCGCAGGAAGTCAAGTGCTCGGAATTCGGCACCGCCATCATCGAGCGGATGCAGGCATAGGGTAACGCGGATCTTCGGGAATTCCCCATGTTCGTCGATTTCGCGAGAATCCACGTAAAGGCCGGACGCGGCGGCAACGGTTGCTGCAGCTTCCGCCGCGAGAAGAACGTGCCGCGGGGCGGGCCGGACGGCGGACACGGCGGCGACGGGGGCCATGTCGTCCTGCAGGTCGACCCGGGCAAGCGGACGCTGCTCGACTTCCAGTACCAGCACCTGTACCGGGCCCGGAACGGCACCCACGGTCAGGGCAAGGACATGCACGGCCGGAATGCCCCGGACCTGGTCATCGGCGTCCCCCCCGGGACCATCGTCAAGGACCGGGAGTCCGGCTCGGTGATTTCCGACATGGTCGGGGAGGACCAGACTCTGGTCATCGCCCGGGGAGGCCATGGCGGCCGCGGAAACTCGGCCTTCGCCACGTCCACCAACCGGGCGCCCCGGCGCTGGGAGGAGGGCCATCCGGGCGAGGAACGCCAGCTCGAACTCGAGCTGAAGCTGATTGCCGACGTGGGGCTGGTCGGTCATCCAAACGCGGGCAAATCCACCCTGCTGTCGCGTCTCTCCGCCATGAGGCCCAAGATCGCCGACTATCCCTTCACCACCCTCGAACCCAACCTGGGTATCGTAAAGTTGGGAGACTACGACCGCTTCGTCCTCGCGGACATCCCCGGCCTGATCGAGGGCGCCCACGAAGGCAAGGGACTCGGACACCAGTTCCTCCGCCACATTGAGCGGACCCGGATCCTCGTCTTCCTGCTCGACACGAGCCAGCCCGATCCCGTGCACGACTACGAAGTGCTCGTCAACGAACTCCGCCAGTTCAATCCAATTCTCCTATCCCGTCCCGCCCTGGTCGTCTTCTCCAAGCTGGACCTGATCGTAGACCGTTCCGTCCTGGACGGCCTCGTCGTGGATCCCGTCCGCGCGAAGCACGCGGGCCAGCGCAACAACCCCGTGCTGGCGATCTCATCCGCCACCGGAGAAGGCATCCCCGAACTCCTCGGGGAAATCCGCCAGATACTTCACGAGATCGGATCCGACTCGCCCGACTAATCTCTTATAATCGCGCCGGACGGTGATAAACGCCGACGAAATACCGGTTAGTTCCGTAACCCGAAACTACACTGAATGGCCGTCCATTGAGGACCGGCCTATGGCGGACCTATCTATGGCGGACCTATCTATGACGGACCTATCTATGACGGACCGGTCTTTGGCGGACCTGGCATCCTGGCTGACCCTTGCGCGTGTGCCGGGCGTAGGGGCGTCGCGGTTCCACGCGCTGTTGAGCCGGTTCGGTTCGCCCGCCGCGGTCCTGTCCGCCACGTTGGACGAACTGGCCGAGACCGAGGGGGTGGGACCGCGGATCGCCCGGGCGGTGCGCGGCCACCGGGACCAGGCCTTCGTCGACCGTCAGCTGCACCTGCTCGATCGGCACGACGCGCGCATCGTCACCTTCCGCGACCGGGACTATCCCGAGCGGCTTCGCGAGATCTACGATCCGCCGCCGCTGCTCTTCGTTTCCGGCGGCTGGAAAGTGGAGGACGAACAGTCCATCGCCATCGTGGGTACGCGGTTTACCACCGCCTACGGCCGCAGGATGGCCGAGGCCTTCAGCGCGGAACTGAGTGCATACGGGTTCACGGTCGTGAGCGGCCTGGCGCGGGGTGTGGACACGCTCGCCCACCGGACCGCACTGCGCGGCAACGGCCGTACGGTGGCGGTGCTGGGCTCGGGCCTAGACCGGCCGTACCCCGCGGAGAACCGCAAGCTGATGGCATCCATCCGGGAACATGGCGCCGTGCTGACGGAGCACCCCTTCGGAACCGGTCCGGACGCCGTCCATTTCCCCCAGCGCAACCGGATCATCAGCGGTTCGACGCTGGGGACGATCGTGGTGGAGGCCGGCAAGCGCAGCGGAGCGCTGATCACCGCGCGCTTCGCCCTGGACCAGGGCCGCGAGGTCTTTGCCGTCCCCGGACCGCTGAACGCGGCCGGCAGCGAGGGGGTGAACCGGCTGATCAAGGACGGTACGGCCAAGCTGATCCAGCGGGTCGAGGACGTGATCAACGAGCTGGCGCCCCGGCTGGGTTTCGAGCCGACCCGATCGGAACCGGAACCGGCCGGCCCGGATTTCGAACTGCCGCCCGTTGAGGCATCCATGTACGGTCAGGTCACCTCGGATCCCAAGCACATCGACCACCTGGCGACCGCCCTCTCCCTTACGTCTTCCCAGGCGCTCGGTGTCCTGCTGGCGCTCGAACTGAAAGGCGCGGTACGGCAATTGCCGGGCATGAGGTTCGTGAGATCCTGACCTCGTCCGTCCGGCGGCCTGAACCCGTCCGTCCGGCGGCCTGAACCCGTCCGCCCACCCGTCTGTCCCATGGTTATTTCGGTTGACACGCCCCGCTCTCCCGATGTTACATCAAGGACAACTCGCTCTTATCGCCAAATCGTACGCTGTGACCGGTTATGCACGATCAGCAATCCCGCGGTAAACTCCTCGAACGCGATGAACTTGCAGCGGTCGTGGAGCGCGCGCGCCGGAGAGGCGCGACCGTCGTATTCACGAACGGTTGCTTCGACCTGCTCCATCCGGGCCATGTCCATCTCCTGCAGACCGCGCGATCGTTCGGCGATCTGCTTATCGTGGCCATAAACACCGACGCGTCCGTCCGGGCGATCAAGGACAAGGGCCGGCCGATCTACGGCGAAACGGAACGGGCCTACATGCTCGGCGCCCTGGCCTGCGTGGACCATGTGGTCCTTTTCAGCGAGCCAACGCCCATCCCGCTGCTCAACCTGCTCAAGCCGGACGTCCTGGTCAAAGGAGGTCACTACGGCCACGAGGAAGTGGTGGGCTGGGACGTGGTGGAAGCCTACGGCGGCCGCGTGGAGAGAGTGCCCGTGCTGGACGGCATGTCGACCACCGACACGATAGAACGCATCACCGGAAAGGGTACTTAATGCCTGAAACACGCCAGAAACTGCTGGTGCTCTACCTGCGGACCCCCGACCTGCATGCCGGCGTCGTGGCCTGGTCCGAATTCGACGGCACCTCGGCCGCCGACGAACGCCATACTTCGGGGGATGCCGCGGACTCGGGCGGCGCCACGAATCCGCCCTACGCGTCGGTAGTGGACGCCATGCGGGACGGCTGGCGGGTCGTCCAGTTTCCCCAGCAGTACCCGGCCTATCCGGGTACGGAATACCAGGTGTCCTATCTCAAGTACGAGTACATACTCGAAAAAATGGAGGTCATCGATGGCTGACAGCACCCATCTGTTGAATTCGAAGCAAATGGCGCGGTTCGTCGCGGAAGGATATCTCCGTTTCGACGAACTGGTGCCCGACGACCTCAATCAGGCCGTGAAAGCGGAAATGGACAACCAGGCCATTCCCCGGGAAGAGGCAGGATCGCCCCTGAGCGCCATCTGGCCGGACGCGGCCGTGGGCCGCGTTTTCCGGCTTCCGGAGATCGAGGGCATCATCCACAGCCTCGTCGGTCCCGATCCACTGTACGATCACCACGCCGTGCACACCGTGGCGGCCGGTCACCACTTCGGACAGCACTGGCACGCGGACGCGATCATCGACACGCGGCTGCATTTCGACATCCAGTTCATGTACTTCGCCCACGACACGCCCAGGGAGATGGGGGGCACGCTGATCCTTCCCGGCAGCCACTACCGCCGCATCAGCGAATCCGACATCGCCCGGTACCACAACTTCGTGGGCCAGGTGCCGATGATCTGCAAGGCCGGGACGGTGATCGTGCTCCATCACGGCATGTGGCACTGCGCCCAGCCGAATCGCACCGACGAGATGCGGTACATGTTCAAGCTGCGCCTCAACCCCACGGTCAGGCAGCTAAGGCTCTGGAATACGGAGGACATCGACGATCCGGAAGTCAGCCATATCCTGAGCACGAACCAGCCGTGGCATGGGAACGAAGAACGCATCGAACATGTCAACCGGATCCACTTCTGGCGGTTTCTGACCGGTGACGACCAGTTCGACAACCACTACTGGCTGAGCCGGATCGAGAACGAACCCGAACTGGTGTGATCAGCCGGTACTGTTTTCCAACTCGACGAAAACGCGTTCATGACCACGGGTAACCTGCGCCGACAACTGGGAATCTGGCCGACCACGGCCATGGTGATCAGCGGGATGATCGCCGTGGGGATCTTCCTGGTGCCCGCCGGGATGGCCAAGTCGCTGGGATCGCCCCTGCTGCTGCTCGTCATCTGGCTGGCGATGGCCGGGATGGCCCTCTGCGGATCGCTGTGTTTCGGAGAACTGGCCTCCCGTTATCCCCACGCGGGCGGCGGATACATCTATCTCCGGGAGGCCTACGGCACGCCGACGGCCTTTATGTACGGCTGGATGTCCCTGATGGTGCTGGATCCGGGCATCACGGCGACCCTGGCGACCGGGATGGCGAGCTACGCGGGCCATATCTATCCATTGGATCCGGTCGCGATGAAGTTGCTGGCCATCGCCGTGCTGGCCGTCCTGACCGGCGTCAACATCTACGGCGTGCGCATCGGCGCCTGGATCATCGTCCTGCTGACCGTTTTCAAGGTCGGCGTCCTCGCGGTCATCTCCATCCTGGGGTTCGGCCTGGGGCTCGGCGACTGGTCGAACTTCACGCCCTTCGTGGCGCGGCCCGCGGACTCCGGACCCCTGTTCGGCGCCCTTGCCGGCGGCATCGTGGGCGCCTTCTTCGCCTTCGCCGGATGGTGGGACCTGAACAAGGTGGCCGGCGAAATCAAGGACCCGGCGCGCACCCTCCCCAGGGCGTTGCTGCTGGCCGTCGGTATCGTCGCGTTGACCTACATCACCACCAGCGCCGTCTTCATGTACCTCGTACCCGTATCCCAGGTCACCAGCAACGAGACCTTCGCGGCGCAGGCCGGCGAGGTGCTCTTTGGCCGCAGCGGCGGTATCCTGTTCTCCTCCGTGGTCATCCTGTCCGTCGTCGGCAGCCTGACCGGACTGCTGCTCATGGCGCCGAGGGTGTATTTTGCCATGGCCAGGGACGGGGTCTTCCTCCGCTTCGCCGGTGCCGTCCATCCCGCCTTCGGCACGCCCTACCGCGCGATCGCCATCCAGGGCGGACTGGCTTCACTGCTGGTGTGGCTGGGAACCTTCAGCCAGATTCTGGATTACTTCATCTTCGTGGCCGTCCTGTTCATCGCGCTCACCGTGGCGGGCCTGTTCGTGGTACGCCGCAGGTCGGCCGAGACGCCTCCCTACCGGACTCCCTTGTATCCCGTCACTCCGGTGCTGTTCCTGATCCTCGCCGCGGTCCTGCTCGTGCTGCTCTTCGGCAACAGTCCCGTGCAGGCCCTGCTCGGCGTCGGCGTGACGGCCCTGGGAATACCGGTATACCTTCTCGTGTTCAGAAACCAGACAACGCAGCAAAGAACGTCAGGAGAAACCCATGGCATGGATTAAGACCGTCTCCGCGTCGGATGGGGACGAACGGCTGCTCGCCGCCCTCGAGGCTCAGCGCGCGCTCTATCCCGCGGAGTACGACACGCCGGTGCATCCCACCGACGACGGCACTTCCGGCATCGTGGCGTCCCATTCGCTGATCCCGGAGGCGCTGCATCACGCCTTCGCCACCTTCGGGGTGTTGCTGTCGCCGGATCTTCCGTTGAGCCGCCGGCAGCACGAGATGATCTCGACCATCGTCTCGTCGAGAAACCGGTGTGTATACTGAATTGATTCGCACGCAGAGTTTCTGCGTCGGGTCACGTTGGACAGCGAACTGGTCGAAGCGATCAAGTACGACTACGATAAGGCTCCGCTGAACGCCCAGGACCGGGCGATGCTGGATTTCGCCATCCGGCTCACCGAGGATGCCACGCAGATCCGGAAGGCCGATCTCGAAGGACTGCGGTCCGTGGGGTTCGACGACGTCGCCATCCTCCAGATCACCCTGATCGCGTCGTGGTTCAACTACATCAACCGCGTCGCGGATGCCCTGGGGGTGGGACGGAATGCGGACGATTCGTAAAACGGCCGCCCGGGCGGGTGGGTGGCGACCCTGTCACCGCCTTACGGCAGTATAGCGATGGCCCGGCCCGGACCGCCGTGGTTGTTTTCGAGGTGCGGGCACAGGAAGATGAAGAAAGCGCCTTTCGGCGGAAGCTGCCCCACGCCAATCAGATACTCCGTGAAGATCATGTCGTGGTTCACCGCCGCCCAGTGCGTCTTCATGGATTCCACCGGGTCCACCGATCCCATGTCGGGTGCATCGATGCCCACGTGCTTCACGCCTTTGCCGGCCAGATAGGCGATGACGTCCGCACCCGGCGCCGGCCATCCCTCGGACTGTCCGTCCAGGGGCGATTTGACACTCTGTTCCACCACGACCCGGATGAAGCGGCGGAAGTGGGTGTCCGTATGTCCCGTATGGAAGAGCACGACCTCGCCTTCCTCGATCTCCCCGTACAGATCCTCGTGTCTCCTGACATCGTCCAGCGTGATGGCCGGTGAGGCCGGCCAGTCATCCCACGAGGTCGTCCCCACGCGGTGCTGCACGTTGACGACCCGGGCGGGCCCCATGAAGTGGTGCAACGGGACCTTTTCCGTCGTCAACTCCGTGCGCTTCAGCGGACCGTGCTCGGCCTCGAACTCCCTCAGCGCGGCGCGGACCGTTTCGTCATACCTGCCCGTGTCGAATCCGGGCGGAGGGCCGTAGTGCGCGGGCGGATCCACGTGGGTTCCTGTATGAGCATCCATGAAGTGGGTGTTGACCCAGTAGGGGCCGAATGGACCATCGAAATAGTTCACCGGCTGCACCCTCGAATAGGGAAAGACGTGACGGCCCACGCCGCGGCCCGGCCACCAGACGGGGCGGTCCATGGACAGCGTTACGGAGAGGTCGACCACCCGTTTCGACTTAACGGCCTCAAGCAGTCGCGCAGCCAGGTCCGGATTGGTTATGGCCACCGCCCTCGTTTCCACCGTGGGTGAGTTCTCGTGCTTGACCGGCAGGGCAATGTACAGGGATCCGTTGGGCGTCCTGTCCAGGTTGATCAGTCCCTCCGTGTGTACGGCACCGTACTTGAAATGGCCGAGATGGCTTTCCAGGGCGAGGGGATTTACGTACAAGCCATCGGGACCCGACGCGATGTAGCGGGGCGGACCCAGTCCACCCATGCTCGGACTGTCGATGCCCATGAGCCAGACTCCCCGGCTGCCCACGTATTCCGCCGCGTCGTAGTCCGGCGCGGGCCATCCAGGCGCCGTCCCCGCGACGGGTTCCACGATCAGGCGGCGGTCGTCCGGCGCGGGCCGGTCGTGGCGGTCGTCGTACCCGCTCCAGTACAGGACGGCGTCGCCCGGTCCCATGGGCCTGTGCGCCGCCTCGGCGGCCTTGACCACATCTATGGTGAACAGGGGACTCACGCCCGGCGGAGCCTGGTCCAGCATGGACCGGCCGTCGATTTTGTATACCTCGCCCACTAATTGCCAGGCCGGGACTTTTTCCACCGTAAGATCACCCCAGTAATGGGCGTTCGGCAGACCGCTGTGCTGGGGCGGCATCATGTGGGCCGGCGTGTCCGTCTGGGTGGCCGTGTTCTCGTCCAGGATGATCAGGTCCGACGCCCACGGCCGGTCTCCGTGTACGATATAGGGCACGACGATAGGCTGGTGGTGTATCTGTCCGCCCGGCCAGTACTGGTAGTGGCGGCCGGATATAGCCGGCGATAGATCGACCACGTCGTCGGGGCCCACCGGCGTGTACTGGGCGGCGGCTGAAAGGGTGATCCACTGGATGAGGACGGCAAAGGCCAGGCTCCGGACCGGCCTGGACACGCGGGCGTGCTTACGGATCGGGTACATGGTGCGCTCCCTGGGTATTCGAATCTGAGTGGTTACGAAGTCAGGTGTGATTGGATGAAAAGTACAAAGAATGCCAGGTGATATGTTTATGGTGATAAAAGTTTGGTATTTTCTTTCCCGGTTGTCAACCTGTCAAAATCCTCCTGCTGAGTACGACAGGAGTAGTGTCAAAGATGCCCTTGACACACAGTTCGCTCCTGCGGTCATTGGTACAGTCGACGGCGAATAACGGTTGTCAACCAGCAGGCGACGATTTACCGTAATACTATGATCGTATCGTTTGACCATTGCAGACTGAGGGCACGCAACGCAGGGTGAGTTAAGTAAGACCGCCACGCCGTGCCTGATATCAGGAAACCGGCGTCTGACGTTTTTGGTGAAGGTTTTCATGGTGATCGATTTCGAGGACCTGGACCACCATTTTGATTTCCGCAAACGGAACCCGAGGAGAACAATGAAACTCAAAGTCATTGTACATCGAGCCGAAGAAGGTGGATATTGGGCCGAAGTCCCGGCCATCCCGGGATGCGTGTCGCAAGGTGATTCGCTGGATGAGTTGCGCAGCAACATCCTTGAGGCGATTGACGGATGCCTGTCCGTCGAAGTCGGTGACTTCGAAATCTCTGAGACCGATCGCATCATAGAAGTGGCCGTGTGAAAGCGATTACCGGGAAGCGCCTTTGCCGGTTGCTTGAATCTCACGGATGGCATCTCAAACGAATAAGTGGCAGCCATCACATTTATGCCAAAGATGGAGAAGTCGCGCGCATTTCGGTTCCGGTCCATGGGAATGTAACGCTCAAACGTGGATTGCAGGCACATTTGATGAGGATCGCACAGATATCGGAAAACGAATTGTGATCCAGACGGCCAGTCATAACGACAGAACCGACTAAAGGAGCCTCACCCGTGACTAACCTGCGCGTCGGCATCATTGGACTGGGCGGCATCGCCCGATCGCACTGCGATGCTATATCGAACATCGATGACGTGGAGATTGTAGCGGTCGCCGATCTGCTCGAGGAGAAGCGCCAAGAATACATGGACAAGTACGGCATACCCAGGGGGTACGCCACCCATACAGAGCTGCTTGAGGACGACGAGGTTGAAGCGGTGGCCATCGTCCTCGGCCACCAGTTGCACCATAGCCTGACCTTGGACGCCTGCAACGCGGGCAAGCACGTACTGGTGGAGAAACCTATGGCCATCAGCCTGGACCAGTGCGACGACATGATCGCCGCCGCGGCGGCCAACGGTGTCAAGCTCATGGTGGGCCTGACGCAGCACTTCTACGGCACCAGCATCAAGGCCAAGGAGATCCTGGATTCCGGCACTCTGGGACCGGCCATTACGGGGGTGTGCTACATGTCGAAGAACTGGGGATACGGAGGCCGCAGGCCCCAGTACCGCAGCCGGTTCCACGGCGGCGGCATGTGGATGACCAACGGGGTCCACGTGGTGGATCGGCTCTCCTGGGTCATGGCCTCGCAGGCGGTCTCGGTCTCCGCCACCATCGGCAACAGGGCGCACTACCAGGCCGCCGACGATTCCGCCACGGCCTTCATCCGCTATAAGAACGGCACGTCGGGCGTGGCGGTGGCCGTCGGGTATGCCGATGGCGGCCCGAACCACGAGTGCCAGGTGATCTGCGCCAACGGTTCACTGCGCTTCAGCGAGTCCGGCGAGAAGTACGTCAGGGTGGGCAAGGACAACCGGTGGGAGGACGTGCCCTTCGACGACCCGCCTCATCCCATGTACAACGAGTGGAAAGGTTTCGTCGAGGCGATCCGCAAGGATATCGAACCGCCCACGCCCGGAGAATGGGGCCGTCACGTCATGGAGATCCTGTTCGCCGCGGAGCAGTCTTCCGTATCCGGACGGGAAGTGCCGCTGGCCAGCGGGGGACAGTGGACGCACCAGCAGTCCGGCACGCCGGTGAACATCGATCACGGCTGGATCTGACGGACCCATCGCGGCGTGGGCATTACGCGCCGGTATCACGCGCCGGAATGCTCCACTACGGCGAGGGTGACGTCGTCACATTGTCGTGACTCCGCTGAAAACCCGAACACCGCCGCCATGACAGTGTCCTTCAATGCGCCCGCATCCTGGCCCCTGTGCTTCGTCAGCAGGGACTCGAGCCGTTGTTCTTCATAGAGCTCGCCTTCGGCGTTGGCCGCCTCGGTGACGCCGTCGGTATACATGACCAGCTTGGTCCCGGGTTCGAACCGTACCGATTCCACCTCAAAGGAAACGTCGGCGATCCCCAGCGGCGGCGCGACTGAATGCAGCTTCTGAACCGGTCCATCCTGCGAAAGGAGCATGGGCGGATTGTGCCCGGCGTTGCAGTACCGCAGGGTGTTCGCCCTGGTATCGATATCGGCGTGGAAGAAGGTGATGAACTGGCTCACCGAGGAATGATGGAGTATGTACTCGTTCAGCCTGCCGACGCGTTCCACCAGAGGCACGCCGATGTCGATGAGGGTGGTCAGCATGGTCTTGCAGGCGACCATGAGTAGCGCGCTGGACGGGCCATGTCCAGTGACGTCGGCAATCGTCACCGTCAGGACGTCCTCGCCATAGGGAATGAAGTCGTAATAGTCCCCGCCGATCTCCTCGCAGGACACATGGGCGCCCGCGCAGGCCAGCGTGTGGAAGGCATATCTTTCTCCCGGCAGCAGTCCGGCCTGGATCTCGCCGGCCAGGGCCAGTTCCTTGTCCAGTGCGCTCTTGGCCACGGCGGCGTCGAAGAGGCGCAGGTTGTCGGTCTTGATGGCGGTCAGGTTGGCCACCGCGCTGGACAGGCCGAGATGGTCCACGGTAAACTGCACGGCAGGATCCGCTGAATCCAGGTATAGCAGGCCGAACACCCGGTCTTCATGCCACAGGGGCACGCATAAAATGGACACCAGCCGGCGGACGATCACGCTCTGCCGGTCCCTGAACCGCTCGTCACCCAGGGCGTTCGAAGTAATCGAGGCCATCCGGTTTTCCAGGGCCTGTTTCACCGCCGTCGTACTGATCGAAATCGAGCGGTCCTCGTATCCAGGCCGGGAGGCCAGCGTCTGGATCTCGAGGTCGTAACCATCCCCGGTCTCCTTGGGATGGACGATCGCGCAGCAGTCCGCCTTGAGCCATTCCAGCATGTTCCGCGTCACGAGTGCTCCCAACTCGGCCTCGCTGCGGGCCCTCATGACCTCCTTGCTCAGTTCTGTGAGTTTCAGCAGCCGGCCGTCGGTATCCTCGGGCCGTACGGCGGGTGTGCCGCCCGCCATCGTGTACGGCAACCGGTCCGCCCGGAAAAGGGAGGCCGGCGCCTGTAGATCATCGGTGCGATCTTCGGGTTCTCCCTCCTCGAAGACGAAAACCGATCGGCCGAGCCGGATGCGGTCACCGGGCAGCAACGGGGCCGGCTCGCTACCGATCGGATGATCGTTGACATAGGTCCCGTTCCGGCTGCCCAGGTCCGCGATCACGTAGCCCGACGCCTCCGTTTCGATACGCGCATGAAGTTTCGAAACGCCCCGGTCGCCGCCTATGGCGATGTCAGCCTCGCCGGAGCGGCCCAGGGTAGTGACATCCCGTGACAGGACATGGACTTGCGGGTCTTCTGCGTGCAATAACTTCAGGTAGGGCACGGGTGTGCTCCGATTCGTGCGGTTACCGTTGAAACTTCGGCGCGGCCCCCATCGGACTTACGGCCCCCATCATCGGACTTACGACCCCGATTCGTTTCTCAGGTCGAAGGCCACCTTGACAGCGCCGCGCCGACCGGCTTCCAGGGCCGTGCCGATGGCCTTCCGGTATTCCTTCAGGGGGTAGAGATCCGTCACAAGGGATTTCAGGTCGAGCTTCCCCGATGCAATCAGATCCATGGCCAGGTCGAAGGTGCGGACAGATCGGCCCTGGTACTCCTCTGTCCCGTAAGCGTAGGCCCCCTGCACTTTAAGTTCCTTGTACCACACCGCCGTCCAGTCGATCCCGGAAGGAATGCCCGGCATGCCCACCACGGTGACGGCGCCGCCGGAGCCGGTCAACCGCAGCGCGTCGTCGATGGTGCGCGACGAGCCTACGCAGTCGTAGGTCCGGTGCACGCCGCCGATGAATACGGGCCGTCCGATCTCGGGCCGGTGGATCTCCGCCCCCGTCACTTCGCTGACCGTATCGTAGAGGTCTTCTCCCCGGCCGATGACGCGGTCGGCGCCGAGGGCGGCCGCCAGGGTCTGCTGATGGGGATACCGCGCGGCGGCGAGGATGCGGCACTTCCCGCCCAGGGCCCGTGTGGCCGCGATGGTGAGTAGGCCGACGGCGCCGCAACCGATCACCAGGATGGTCTCGTCGTCACCGGGAAAAGACTTCAGCGCGGCGTGCAGGCAGCAGCTGAAGGGTTCGACCAGGACCGCTTCCTCGTCGGAAAGCCGATCGGGCACCCGGTGGACCTGGAAGGGGTGGGCCACCAGGGACGTACTCCATCCACCGCCCGTGTCCCTGCAGTACCCGGTCTGAATCCCAGGAGAGATATCGCCGTGCATGACCCTCTCGCACAGACCGAAATCGCCTGCGGCGCAGGACGGACAAGGCGGGTGGATACCCCGGACGGCGCAGCAGAGGCCTGGTTCGATTACCACGCGGTCTCCCCGGGAAACGCTCCCGGCTGCCGAGCCGGTCTCCTCGACCTCGCCCACCACTTCGTGGCCCAGGACGAAAGGCGCGGAAATCAGGGGTGAGAAATAAGGGCTGCCCTTCGCCCGGATGGTGGAAAGGTCCGATCCGCAGATACCGCTCAACAGCGGCCGGACGCGCATCCATTCAGGTGTCGGAAGCGGAGGAGGATCAACGTCCGCCATGCGTATGCACGACAGCGCGCCGGTGGCCGGGCCGGGGCGCCGATGGCCGAGGGTCCGGACGAACAGGTAACGGGGTACACTCTTGATGTATTGTACGGCTTTCATACATGGGTCCAGTTCACGACTTCCCATCCGCCGGCATCCGCGGCCTTCTTCAGCTTCCCGCCGGGGTTCACGACGACGGCATGCCCCACCACGCTCAACATGGGCTCGTCCGAACTGCTGTCGGCATAGGCATAGCACCGGGCCAGGTCGATACCGCGGCGCTCGGCGTAATCCCGGACGATGCTGGCCTTCGCCTCGTCACCGATGGGCGGCCCTTCCGTCTCACCGGTCAGCCGGCCATCGTCTTCCTTCATGGACAGGGCGATGAGGTCGTCCGCCTTGGTGTATTCCGCCAGCGGCTCCATGACGAAATCCAGAGACCCGGTAACCAGGACCACGCGCTCGCCCCGTTGCTGGTGCGCCCGTATGCGATCGACAGCCCCGGCGTACATGCGCGGACGCATGACTTTATCGAAAAGCGGTTCACTCCTCGATACGCATTCCCCGCGTTTGAAGCCCCGGTACTGCCGGTAGAACGACTGGATGAAACGGCTCCTGCTGATCTTGTCCAGGACGATGTAATAGAGGACTTTCGGCAGGAAGCCGATGGTCCAGAGAAGGCGTCGCAGGGAGGAATATCCCCAGGTCCTGTAGAAAGCGTAGTAGTGTACGATCGTCGCGTCCACGATGGTGCCGTCCACATCGAAGAAGGCCGTCGCGGCGTGTTCCCGGCCACTACCGGCGCGTCCCGATCGCCGACCGGCCGCTCCTTCCGGGCTTCCTGGCGCGGCCCCGGAGGACCTCGCGGCTATGGCGGATCCGGCGGATCCGGCGGATCCAGCGGACCTGGCGGATTCAGAGGTCTGGCCCAGGCGCTCAGAGATATACAGATAGCCGTCACGGTCAATGCGCCCGATGTCCCCCGTGTGAAGCCACCCGCCGCGGAGGCGGTTCTCCGTCGCCGTAGGGTTCCTGTAGTAACCCTGCATGACGTTGTTCCCGCGCACGATGATCTCGCCGTTGCCTTCCGTGTCGGGGGCCTGGATTTCAACGTCTACGGCCGGCAGGGCCACGCCGACGGAAGAGGGCTTGCTTCGGTCCATGGGATTAACGGTAACGACCGGGGCCGCTTCCGTGAGCCCATATCCCTCGTGGATCGTCAGGCCGATCTCCCGGTAGGCGTGGTACAGATCCGAATCGAGCGTGCCGCCTCCGCTGACCAGCAGCCGAATTCGGGAAACGACGCTTTCGCCGTTTTTCTCGGCTGTCTGTCGCAGTGACCCGTGCAACAGCCCGAACAGCCGGGGCGCCGCGATCAGGCAGTTGACCCCGGTTTCATCCATCAGGCCGACCAGGGACCGCGGCCGTACCGACGTGGTATAGGTAATGGTCGCCCCCGCGTAGAAAGGCATGAGGAATCCGCCCGTGAACTCCAGGGCCTGGCTCATGGGCAGCAGGGACAGGAAATGGTCGGTCCGGTAGGCACGCAGGATCTCGGCGAGGGACAGCAGGTTCGAAACGAAGTTCCGATGGGTAAGGACCACGCCGTGGGATTCGGCCGCCATGCCCCGGGTGAACATGATGGCGGCCGGGGAATCGGGTTCTACCGGTGCCCATGGGGGCGGCTCCTCGTTCAGGGTGACGGGCGACGCGGGCTGTCGCGGCGCGTCGAACGGCAGTCCGTAGTTTTCGATGTTCCAGAACATGACGTCGCCGCCGGGATCCGCTGGTTCGCCGCCGGGATCCGCCGCGACGCCGGGATCCGCCGCGACGCCGGGATCCGCCGCGACGCCGGAATCCGCCGACGCCGTTAGCAATGCGTGTCCGCTTTCTGTGCAGAGGATGGCCCTCGATTCGGTAAACCGGGCGATGCGCCAGACTTCCTGGGGCGTAGACCGGCGGTCCACGGGCACGAGTACGGCACCGGCCACCATCCCGGCGAAACAGGCGATACCCCATTCGGGCCGGTTCTCAGAGAAAAGCAAGACCCGGTCGCCCGGATGCAGGCCGCTGGACCGCCACTGCCAGCCGATGTGTCCGGCCAGGGCGAACACGTCCTTAAAGGAATAGCGTGTCCAGCCATCGTCCCGCGGCATCTGCAGCGCGGTCTTGTCCCCGTACATATCCGCGCTCTTGGCCAGTATGTCCGTCAGCGTATCTAGATGGGGCAGGGCGTCCTCTCCTGCCTGGGTGAACCCGGAACGCTCCGCCACTTCCTCTTCTTCCGTGACCGCGGGCTTCGGCTCATCGGTCTTCAGCACGTGGCGTTTCAGGCCGGGAATATGGATTTCCTGGAAATACGTCTTCCAGTGGATCCTGGAGACGTCGCCGTTGAAGAGCAGCCGGTCTTCCGGATCCAGACTCTCGTGCAACCCGACTGTGCGATCCGTCTCGAAAGTGCATTGCAGGGAGGTGTAGGGGCTGTAGATCGCGGCGTAGTACAGCATGCGCGAGATCGCCGACTTCATCACGGTGATTCTGCGCTTCAAATTGTTCAGCAGGGTGATCCGGTTGAAGCGGCTTAACGTCCACAACGCGGCGTTCAGGGGATAGACGTAGCGCAGGTTGTACCGGCGCCGGAACTGGCCGAGGGTCGGGTAGGTCCATCGCTGGATCGGTATGGGTTCGTTGTTCCGGTTCAGGCGGGGGTATTTTTGAAAGTACTCGTATGAGTGCTCGAAGGCCTGGTGGAATAGAACGGGATTCCGGTCGCCCGTCGATACGTGGTACACGCCGATCCCGCCTTCCCGGGCTGTGCGCGCCATGGCCGCCAGGGTCGTGTTGGCCACGATGTCCACCGGGATGATGTCCACGATCATGTCTTTCTGGCCGGGGAAATCCGGCAGGCGCCCCTTGCTCACCGCGTCGATGAGCGGGTCGGCCACCTTGAGCCCCTCGATCCATCCCGGTTCGGGTTCGACCAGCGCGCTTTCCACGATGGACGGCCGGATGATGGCCGTGGGCAGGTCGCCCCGGTGCTTGACGATCAACTGCTCGCCCATGGCCTTCGTCAGGGTATAGCTGTCGTGCCACCCCCACTGCTGTCCGCGGCGCATGCCCTCCTCGATGAGCCGTTCCTTGAGCCAGCGCTTGCGGAAAGTCTCCATCTGGGCGTCCAGCCAGCGCTGCGTCGGGCTCGGATTCTGCTGTAGCGCCATCTTCCTGAAACGGTCCTGCTGAGCCGGCGACCGGGATTCGTCGTGGATCTCATCCGCCCTGGCGAGTATGTCCCGTGTTTCCCGCTCCAGGTCGAAAGGCGCGTCGCTTCGCCCCATTTCCTGGACCATGGACCAGTCCGGACGGGGCGGGGCTTCGGGAATGCGACCCTTGGTCTGGCCGTTGACGTAGGCCGTCGAGACGTGGACCAGCGTGGCGTCTCCGCACGACTTGGCGAATTCCATCATGCGCCGCGCGCCGAGGGTGTTGAGCTGAAGTGCGGCGTCGATTTCCTCGTCGAAGGTCACGGAAGCCGCGCAGGTGAGCACGACGTCGACTTCCGCCGCGAGCCGGCGGTACAGGTCCGGTTCCAGTCCGAGGTGGTCCAGGGTAAGATCGCCCTCGACGGCGTGGACCTTGGCGCGCATGATATCGGCGAAACGTTCGCCGTGGGTCTCGCGCAGGCGGGCGAAGGCGGCGGACTGGAAGATCTCCTCCTCCACCCGTTCCCGCGCCGTCAGCGTGGTGCCGTCCTTCCTCCGGCGGGCCCGGACGACCAGGTAGATGCGGCCGACGTCCGGGGCGCAACGCAGGACCTTCTCCACGACCGCTTTGGCGAGGAAACCGGTGGCGCCGGTGATCAGCAGTGTCTTTCCCCGCAGGTAAGTGACAATTTCACTCATACCTTACCGTCTCTCGATGTGTAGTCCGGGGACTGGGCCGTCATCCCGGCGGGTGGGTTCACGTGGCCATCAGTCGCTTGAACTGATCGACCCAGGGTATGGGCGACGGATCGACGTCGTTCATAATTGCCTGGTAGAAACTCGCGTAGGTACCGAGCAGGAGCAGGTCGCAGGCCTGCTCGAGCGCCGTCTCTCCCCTGGGCGTTACGACGGAACACGCAATCCCCTGCTTCTCGAGCAGCGTACGGGTGATCTCGTGGCGGCGCTGGTTGCGCGGATCGTACAGGCCGGACTGGATCAGCACGGCGGCGAGTCCGTCCCGATGCTCCGCGGGGTGGGTCATCCCTTCGAGCAGATGGTGATTCAACTCCGGTATGGCGAACCAGACGGCCAGGTTCTTGGCGTTCTCGTTCCACTGGTTGGCCAGGATGTGGGCGTTGCCCGTGAGATGCTCGGAAGCCATGATCAGGATTGACTTCCCCCCCGTAGCCCGGGCCAGCTCATAGGCGGGGTTCTCCTCTCCGCGCGCAGCGTAAACCGGGTTGGTCTCCCGGAGCAGCATGAGCGCGCCCGTTACCTCGGATTCGGCAAGCGCCACGAACCCCAGTTGACGGAACATCGCCAAGAGGTAGGTGACCGCGTAGCCCAGGCCGATACGCGGCTGCCCGCAGGTGTTGAGCTCGCTGCCGAACACCACGGCCGGCAGTCCATGGCGCCCGGCGAACGCTTCCAGGTCGCCTCCCGTAGTCAGGGCGATCATCGGTATCCCCCTGGACAGGCCGTGTTCCGCCATGGCCATCACTTCCTCCGTGCCCCCGGAGTAGCTGGATAGCACGATGAGGGTCCGCTCGTCGATCCATGAAGGCGCCGCGTAATCGGATAAGGTGGTGACCGGCACGCGCAGCCGGTCGCGGAAGACGTCCTGTATCAGGTGGGCGCCCAGAGCCGATCCGCCCATGCCCGCCACGACGACGTGGTTGACGTTCCGGAAGGCGTCGGGGAAAGTGCGTCCCGCCATGGCCTCCCAGGCCGCCTCCATCTGGTCGGGTATTGACCCGATGGACCCGTGCATGTCGGATTGGTCCAGACGCGTCATTTTCATCAGGGCCGCTTTCTTTTCAATTGGGTCGCCGGTTTGATAGGAGAAGCTCATGAATCGACCCGCCTGGTTCAGGATGTGCCGGAGTCCGCCTGTACGGCCCCGATTTCTTTCAGGTAGGCGACGCTTTCTTCGAACTCGCGCGTCTCGTATGCCTTCAGGGCCTTGGTGGATTCGTCCTTCTCCCTGGGCGTGCGCCAGTCTTCCCCGACGGGACGGACGTGGGACCAGTACAGCCGCAGAAACGGCAACATGTCCCTGATGTCGCGGTCGGGGTATTCCGCCCAGTAGTCATCCATGAGCATGCGCACGTGCCGGGCGTAGATGGCGCCCAGTTCGATGGTTTTCGTTACTCCGCCGCGCTGTCCTTCCGATCTTGGCTGGCCGGGCTGGTCCGCCTGGCCGCGCCGGCCATCCGAGTCAGCCCGGCCGGGCTGTCCCCGGTATCCGTCGATCAGGGAAAGCAGGCCGGGGTAGTCGACCACGCCGCTGCCCAGTGAGCACCGTGCGATGCGGTACCCCTCGTCGGAGGGATGAATCGTGTAATCCTTGAGGTGGACATGCTTCAGGAAAGGGAGGATGCGTTCCGTGTATCCAAAAGGCTCCTCGCAGACCGCCAGCACGTTGCCCACGTCGAGTGTGATGCCGATGTACGGGCTGTCCAGTTCCTTGCAAAGCCAGCGCATGTCGTGGGACGTGGCGTCCGAATGGTTCTCCACCGCGATGGTCACCCCGTGTTCCTCGGCCAGGGGCAGCGCCTCGCGCAGGATATCCCTGCACCCGGCGAGGTGGGCGTTCCACCGGCCCGACAGCGGCCTGCGGTCGCCGCCGAGTACGCCGCTCATGACGACGCGCAACGAGGAGGCGCCGAGGCTCGCGGCCGCGGGAATCAGGCGCCGCAGCATCTCACCCTCGACCTGGCCGCCATCCGTCACGACGTACAACCCGTTCTCCTCGGCCCGGGCACGGGCCCGCTCCAGCGAGGCCGGGGACAGATCGGGGAGGCAGTCGTCGGGAGGAAACTCCACGCCGCCGAGGCCGTGTTCGACGGCCATGTCCATGAGCTCAAAGGCGTCATATCCCGTGTTGAACGAGTACGCGCAAACCCCTACTGACATAGGTTCTCCTTGCCGCTGGTTCTCTTTGCCGCTGTTACCTGTCGCTATTCCGTCGGCTGCCGTCCCTGGACCGCGTAGCCGCCGTCGCACCGGATGTCCGTCGCCGTGATGTCGCTGGATTCGTCGCTCGCCAGGAAAACGAAGACGTTGGCGACCTCCCCGATGGTAGCGACCCGGCCGATGGGGTGCAGGCGGTCGAAAGCCCTGAGCGCCGCCTCCGGGTCTCCGGCGTTCTCCTTCACGAAGTTGTGCAGCATGGGCGAATCCACCGTGCCGGGCGAAACCGTGTTGACCCTGATCCGGTCCTCGGCCAGTTCCATGGCCTGGCCCCGGGCCAGGGCGATCAGCCCGCCCTTCGTCGCCCCGTAGACGGCCACGCCCGGATGGCCGTTATGGCCCGTCACGCTGGCCATGTGGATGATCGATCCGCCGCCCGCGGCACGCATATGCGGAATGCAGTACTTGCTGAAGACGGCCGGCGCCAGGAGGTTGACGGAGAGGATGCGGGCCATGGTCTCCTCGTCCTGGTCCTCGATGGGGCTTACGGGCATGATGGCGGCGTTGTTGACCAGGACGTCGATCCTGCCGAACCGGGACGCCGCGTCGTCCACGAAGGACCGGACCAGGCCGTGATCGGTGATATCCAGCGCCTCCGCCAGGACGGGCCGGCCGGCGTCCGCGATCAAGCGACTGGTCTCCGCGACGGTTTGGGCGTTGATGTCGCACACCGCCACCGCGGCGCCTTCCCGGGCGAGCGCCAGCGCGATCCCCCGTCCTATTCCGTCTCCCGCACCCGTCACGATTGCGGTTTTGTCCGCTAACCGCATGGCCACTCCGCAGGCACGATCCCAGGCGTGCGCATTTCAGTTGTACAATTGTACATGTGTATCTGAACCTCCACGGATCGCATTCTCAGGAATTACATCTCCACAGGTCGCATCCCCATAAGGCCGGCGCAATCAGTTCCGACGTCGATAGCGACGCTCACACCCGACGCACGCACCCATGGTTCAATCCTGTCGCCTCCGCAACCGTTGCTCCAGCCAGTGCGTCATGGGCGCCGGGGCTGGATCGCATATCTCCACCATCCGGCCGGGAAGGGGCTGACCCAGGACCGCTTCCACGTCACCACGACGCTCCGAGACAACGTCAGGACGCTGTCCTGCGACATTCCGCCGTTCTTCCGGATCGTCCTCCAGGTCGAAGAGTTCATCGCCGTTCTCGTCCTCGTAGCCCACCGACGTGCAGAAGTTCCAGCGGTCGTCCCGCACACTGGCCCGGCCCACGGCGTTACCCGTGATGAAGGAGGCCCACCCGGTCACGATCCGATCACGGATGGCAGCCTTCTCACCCGCGACCAGCGGCCAAAGGTCCTCGCCGTCCGTCCAGTCCGCCCGTACCCCGAGCCGACCGAGCAGCGTGGGCATGAGGTCGTGGTTCTGCACGAAGGCGTCCACGTCCACGTCCGTCGGACCACCAGGTACGCGCATCATGAGGTTGAGTTGGGTATTGAAGGGATGCAGTTCGTTCGGCCCCTTGCCGAAGCTCCCCTGGTCGAGCAACTGGGTCCCATGGTCCGACAGGATCACGATCAGGGTTTCATCGAGGAGGTTCCGGTCCGCCACCGCATTCAGCAACCGGCCCACGTACTCGTCCACCAGGGTGACCTCCCCCAGGTACAGCGCCTCGATGCGCCGGAGTTCAGCTTCCGATGGCCCACCTGGTCCACCTGCCCCGCCTGGTCCACCTGCCCCGCCCGATCCGTCACGGGCGTATGCGGGACCGGGCACGATGAAATCGAGGCCGTCGTGCTCGAAATACCGGTCGGCGTACTCCGGCGGCGGGTCCCAGGGCTCATGGGGATCGAAGCTGTCGACCCACAGGAAGAAGGGCCCCGCCGTATGGTTGTCGGCAAGCCACGCACTGGCCGAGTTGAACACCCGGGCACACTGGTAGTCTTCCTTGTCCTTCCTGTGGCGCTGGTTCAGCAGGTAGTTCACCAGGCCCACATGCTTCGACATGTCCACGGGCTGCCTCACGTGCCGGGCAAGTTGCGCCTCGACGAGTTTCGGATCGCCGCTCTTCCAGTTGTCCGATTCCTGTCCCCGCACGAAATCCAGGTGAGCGAACCCCCGGGAGAAGTTCATGGTGGGCTTGAACATGTGGTACGTGTCGGCGATGAGGGCCGTCAGGTACCCTCGTTCCAGCAGCACTTCCGCGATCGTGTCCTGTTCCGGCGGGATCTTGTGCCAGCCCGGGGCGTGATGCCAGTGGCCGCGCCGGTCGAAGTTGTACCGCCACGGGAAACTGCGCATCCCGGTGAACAGCGCCCTTCGCACCTGGAGCGTGGGCTGTCCCTCGCCGAAGGCCCGGTTGAACCGGATGCTGCCGCGGTGAAAGGCGTCGAGATTGGGCGTGTGCGCGTGGCTGTACTTCCTGCCCGGGCCGATGATGTCGGCGCGAAAAGTGTCCAGGCAGACGCAGATGACGTTCAAAGGGTCTCCGCAGGGAAACAAGACATACTTTTACGATGAGATGCCGGAAACGCAGACAATGGGAAAACTATGCGGAGGAGGCCTTTTCGTCAACGGAATTGAGGGCGAAGCCCATGGGCCTGCGGACCGTGTAAACCGCTACCGAATGGGACAATGGAACTTGAAACACCGTTCTGTTCAGGTATAATGTGAGAGGTAAAGCAAAGGGGAACCCATATGAAGCGACGAGCCGAATCCGAATACGACGCCATCGCCGAGGCCTACAAAGACTCCAAGCAACTGTCCTTTCGTCAGTACATCGAGGAATACACGCTTTTCCAAATGCTTGGGGACATTAGCGGGATGAAAGCGCTCGACCTGGCCTGCGGCGAGGGGTTCTACACACGCAAGCTGAAACTTGCCGGCGCCGGGGAGGTTCTCGGCGTCGACGTATCGGCCGAAATGATCCGGCTGGCCGAGGCCGAGGAACGCGCGCGGCCCACGGGTTGCCGGTACCTGAACCAGGACGCGGCGGCCCTGGTCCTGGACGAGCCGGTCGATCTCGTCGTGGCCATGTACCTACTGAACTACGCCCGAGACGCGAACGAACTTCTGCGCTTCGTCCAGGCGGCCTACGGCGCGCTGAAGCCGGGCGGGCGGTTCGTGTGTTTCAACGACAACGTCCTGAATGTGCCCGGTGGCACGGTCTCATACGCCCGGTACGGATTTGAAAAGGAGTACAGAGGAACGCCGGCCGGGGCGACGCCGTCCGAAGGCGACCCCATTGTCTACCGGTTCATGAACGACGACGGCACGCGGTTCGAATTTAACAACTACTACCTCTCACCGGGAACCTATCGGCGGGCTTTCGATGAAGCCGGCTTTGCCGGTTTTCACTGGGTCGACCCGCAGTTGCATCCGTCCGAGCGGGACAACGATTACTGGGACGAATTCATGGCCGCACCGCCCATCATCGGGTTCGCGGCGGTCAGGGAGTGACTGTTCGGGGGGGGGGGGGGGGCGGGGAACCCCGGGGCGGGGGGATCAACAGATCTTGACTAGAAACTTTTCTTTTTGCGGCACGAAAGTACAAAAAGAGCCTTAAACCACCC